>JBKECD010000121.1:0-7096 GCA_047974225.1 Mangrovibacterium sp. | reverse complement strand
CCACTTAGGCGTGGATGAGCAGGAGCATGACCGCCACCATGAGCATGACCACCATGAGCCGCTGCTTCATCGTCATAGTCAGCGGGGATATGATCGGAGTGCAATTCAGGAAATACCCGAAACCAGTTTGGCTGCTCATGCAAAGGCTCGAGGGATGAAATCAAGAAGATCAAAGCTTCGGTACACATTCCTACCGTAAGGGCCACCCCAGCACCGGGCCAGTGCATCAGTTTAAAAAGTGCCCCAACGATAACGAGGGCTCCAGCGAGGTTGTACACATAGTTCATGAATACTTTCCATCGTCTGCTCTCAAGTAAATCTGCAAAACTCATATAATTGTCGTTTATTTTTTGTTTTAAAATTCATTTCCAAATGTTGATCTCACGCAGCGGAAGCCAACATATGATTTTACGGTATCTTGATATTCAAAAGTACGGGTAGAAGATTGAATATACAATGCAATATCTTTCCAAGAACCTCCACGGATGACTTTACGTTTCATCACTGGTGGGTCATTTGGTTTTGCATTATATTCAAAGTTTGGATTTAAGTCATACACATACATGTATGCAGACTCATCATAGGCGGTAATTGTCCACTCTGCCACATTACCCGCCATGTCATATAGTCCATAGTCATTCGGCAAATAGCTTCCCACCTTCATTGTTGCCAAGCCACCATCTTCCACATAGTTTCCACGAAGCGGTTTAAAGTTGGCTAGGAAATCGCCTTCTTGATTTCGGGTGTAATATCCTCCCCAAGGATACATGGCAGCCATGCGCGAGCCACGAGCAGCATATTCCCATTCCACTTCAGTTGGCAAGCGATAGTCTTGCAGTGGCGATTGACCTTTAGAGATCAGGTAATTGGTTTGAATGGTTGTTCTCCAGCTACAAAAAGCTTTTGCCTGCACCCAATTCACGCCGACCACTGGATATTCATCGAACCCAGGATGCCAGAAATATCGAGTTGCCCAAGGCTCATTATATGAATAAGTGTAATCACGAATCCAGCACAAGGTATCAGGATATATATTTGTATCTTCTTTGAATACAAATGAGGAGCGATTAGCGATCGGCTTTGTTTCTCCTTTTTGGTCATAGACCACCCCGGTATAGCTTTGCGTTTCGTAGTTATACATATTTTTGCGTCTAGCAGCTTGTTGATAATCCACCCAATAATAGGTATAAATCAACTTCCGAGTATCAATTTCTTTTTTGCCAAAGATTTGATCTTCCTCCGAGTAATATAGGTCAGCCAAAGCCTCTTGGACTTCGGGGTCTTTCCAATCAATTTTTTCGCTCCAATTCAAAACTGGCGGTTCGATTGGATTTCCTTTTCTATCTTCCTCAATTAAGAACTCAGGGAATTGTTCTGCCAATAAAGTTCTAGCAATTGAATCACGAACAAAGTTGATAAACTGACGATACTCATTATTCGTAATCTCCGTATCATCCATCCAAAATGCATCTACAGAAACCGTTTTGGTGGGGGTTCCTGTCCAATTCACCTCTTGGTCACTCGGTCCAACGTTGATACTTCCGCGCGGTATGAAAGTCATTCCATACGGAGAAGGCTCTGTCCATTTGCCCACTTTGCGAGCTCCCACGAGCTCGCCCCCATTCCCACTCTTACTGCAACTTAGCGATGCAATAGCTGAGATAGTTATCAGGGCAACAATTAAAAGTCTCTTCATAATATGATGAATCTATCTTATTTTCTTTTTATAAATATCTTACACTCTTATAAGCCTTTGCTTTTGCTTTTTGAAAAGCGAAAGCATAAGTAACAAAAAACTCATGCGACCCACTACTATATGCCGCCAAGGCAGAAGTGGTCAGGTCGTAGGCATATCCTACACTAATTCCATTTTCTAGACGGGTTGATAGTCGCACAACCAGCCCATCATTCCAGCGGTATCCCAGTCCCGCCACAAACTTATTTTTATAATGCACATCGGCATTTAAATCCAACTGAGCACCCGCGAAATCACTCTTAAATAAGAATGAAGGCTCGAGTGTTATTTTCTCGCTATCAGGATTAATCCAATATCCTCCCGACAGATACACATGTCGTTTATAGAACGTATATGCCAAATCAGAAATGACTATTTCTGCCTGATTAACATGAGTAATCCCAACAGACAAATAGCTATTCTTTGTTTTCATCAGCGCCCCTATTCCAGCATCAAATGCCACCTCACTCACCTCTCCAACGGGCAGTAAATCATCATTTAGACTATGGTCTGAACCACTTGGGACCGACCAGTCGCCATTTATTCCTTTATTAAACACCCCTAGTGCCATGCCTAGGCTCAATCTCCCCCACGCTTGTTTTAGTTCATACGACAAACTCAGATTGACTAAAGTTGTTTTTTCAAATCCCAGTTCATCTTGCATAAAATTAATTCCCAGCCCCAAATTTTCCAGGACAATCTCCAGCGGCAAGCCCGCTGAAAAAAGCATTGTTGTGGGCGCCCCCTCTACTCCCGACCATTGATCTCTATTAATAAAGGTGGTCGAAAGCTCTCCATTTCCGCCTGCGGCAGCAGGGTTATACAGCAACTCCGCTTGCTTATAAAAAGTAAACTGAGGGTCTTGCTGGGCCCTTGCCACACCGCAAAAAGCAGTCAAAACAATTGCCAAATATAACCTTTTAGCCATAAAACTATCCTTTTCTCTCCTATTTTAGCCTAGAAAATCGAAGCAAATATAGAGAATTTATTCGCTGCTTGCATCATTTTCACAAATATCCTGCAATGATATTGCATTTGAGGGGTTAAAAATGGTGATTTTTCTCAAACTATTTGATATTCTCACGCAAAAATTCCAGTATTTCCAATTTTCTTTCCGATTGGAAACTCCAAGCTTTGTCATTCACTCTCAATCCTCAAGGCGATTGCTAGTTGCCTCTTGCACTTTTTTTCTTTTCCCATTGCCATTCTCTTGAGCAAACAACACGCAACAGCTTCGGGCTTCTTTACAAACATTAATTCATTGTTATCAATATAGTTTTTCCAACTTTCGAGCCCCTAATCTCCCCTACTTCTTTGCCCTTGTGCTTCGTTTTTTCGCTGAAGATTTCGCGGGAGCACTCTTAATAATCTCCATGCAATCTTCATAGGTCAATGCATCCACCGACGTTCCCTTGGCAATCTTATAATTTTCCTTGCCATGAGCAATATACGGTCCCCATCGTCCTTCGATGATGCGCAAATCAGCATCTTCCTCGAAGGTTTTCAACAAAGCTTTGCGGTCTTTCTCTCGTTTCTCCTCTATCAATTCCACGGCACGAGTCAAATCAATTTCCATGGGATCGTCATCCTTTTTGAGCGACACGAATTTGCTATCATGGCGCACATAAGGACCAAAACGACCGATGGCAACCACCACTTTTTTATTTTCATACTCGCCCAAGTCGCGTGGCAACTTAAATAAGTCCAACGCCTCTTCCAAGGTGATTGTTTCTAATATCTGCCCAGTTCGCAAGCTTGCGAATTGTGGTTTTTCATCCTCATCACTTTCGGGGGTTTCTCCGATTTGGGCGAATGCGCCATATCGACCGATACGCACCGACACAGGCTTGCCCGTGGTGGGGTCTGTGCCCAATTGACGCTCTCCATTTTCACGTTCTGAGTTTTCCATGGCATCTTCCACATTCGCATGAAAGGGTTTATAGAATTTCGCCAACACCTCATTCCACACCTGCTTGCCTTCGGCGATTTCATCAAATTCCTCTTCCACGTCGGCGGTAAATCCATAGTCCATGATTTGCTCGAAATGCTTAATCAAGAAATCATTCACCACCATGCCAATATCTGTGGGGAAAAGTTTCGCACGCTCCACACCGGTGTTTTCCACCAAGTTTTGTTCTTTGATTGCAGTCCCCTTCAAGGTCAATTTGATATAATCTCGGGGCGTTCCGTCTCTGTCTTCTTTCACCACATAGCCTCGATTTTGAATTGTTGTAATGGTTGGCGCATAGGTGGAAGGGCGACCGATTCCCTGCTCTTCGAGTTTTTTCACCAAGCTAGCCTCCGTATATCGTGGTGGTTTTTGCGAAAAACGTTCAGTGGCGTCAATCAGCTCCACTTGCAAGGCTTGACCTTCGCTCACTGCGGGGAGCAAATCTTTTGTTTCCTCGCTATCTTCCTCGTCGGTTGATTCGAGATAGACATGCAAGAAACCATCAAACTTTATTTGTTCGCCTGTGGCTTGAAATTTTGCCTTTGCATCGGGCGATGCCACCGAAATCGTGGTGCGCTCCAATTGTGCATCCGCCATTTGCGAAGCAATGGTGCGCTTCCAAATCAAATCATAGAGGCGTTTTTCTTCGGAAGAACCATCAACGCTATCTTGGTCGAGATAGGTCGGACGGATTGCCTCGTGCGCTTCTTGCGCTCCTTTTGCTTTGGTTTTATATTGACGGTATTTATAGTATTCCTCGCCATGCTTGGCAATAATTGTCTTTTTGGCAGCGTTGATTGCCAAATCAGAAAGGTTCACCGAGTCGGTACGCATATAGGTGATTTTCCCCGACTCATATAGTCGCTGAGCCACCGACATGGTGCGTGACACCGAGAAACCTAACTTTCGGCTCGCCTCTTGCTGCAAGGTTGAAGTGGTGAAAGGTGCGGCAGGCGAACGCTTAACTGGTTTTTTCTGAATGCTTTCGATGTTGAAATCTGCCCCCACACATTTTTCCAAGAAAGCTTGCGCTTGGGCTTTGGTGTCAAATCTTTTGTTTAGCTCTGCTTTCAGATCCACGGTGTTTCCCGAGGCATCGGGCACGAGAAAATTAGCCACCACCCGATAGGCGGAAGTACTTTCAAAGGCTATAATCTCACGCTCACGCTCCACAATCAATCGCACCGCCACCGACTGCACACGTCCTGCTGAAAGTGAAGGCTTCACCTTACGCCAAAGCACGGGCGACACTTCAAAGCCAACTAAGCGGTCGAGGATGCGGCGTGCCTGTTGTGCATTCACCAAGTTTTCATCAATATCACGTGGGTTTTCCACCGCCTTCAAGATTGCATCTTTTGTAATCTCATGGAAAACGATGCGGCGAGTCTGCTCAGGCTTCAATTTCAGCACCTCTTTCAAGTGCCACGCAATCGCCTCTCCCTCGCGGTCCTCATCGGATGCGATCCAGACCAACTCAGCGGTTTTTGCTTGCTTGCGCAATTCGGCTACAATCTTTTTCTTGTCGGGCGATATCTCGTATTTCGGAGCGAATCCGTTTTCCACATCAATACCGTCCTTCTTTTCGAGGTCGCGCACATGCCCCATGCTCGATGTTACTAGGAAATCTTTACCTAAGAACTTCTCAATGGTTTTTGCCTTTGCAGGCGACTCGACTATCACTAAATTAGATTGCATATCTACCGCTTTTTCTGATTTTTCCGCAAAGAAAAGAATTTCAATGCTTTTTTGCACGCTTTTTTCTGCACAATCCGAAAAATCGAATGATTATTTATATTCTATAAACATTTTTGAGGGAGAAATAATAGCATCGTTGCCTAATAGCAATGGGCAATATCAAACTCATTCTTGCCTATTGCACATTGACAATGGACATGAACGAACACCGAAATGCTGTTTTGCACATTGACAATGGACATAAACAAAATCATTCTTGTCTATTGCACATTGACAATGGACATGAACGAAATCATTCTTGCTTATTGCACATTGACAATAGACATAAACGAACATTGAAATACGGTTTTGTCATTAACCAACAAGAATAAATTTTAACAACCAGCCTCGTTAATATCTTGCTCGCCCAATATAGCCGTGGCGGAAATTATAGTTGTCCACCAATGTGCCCAAAATGAATAGGTCGATAATCCAGCCGATGCCGAGGAGTTGCCCTGTAAGCAAATAAAGAATACCCGTGCCCACCTTGCCTACATAGAAGCGGTGAATCGAGAAAGCTCCGAGGAAGAACCAGAGCAAATAAGCAATGCCTTTTGATTTCATGTGATTAAATTTTTTCCAAAGATAAGGAAAATATATCAGATGATTGCTGCGAGATTTGATTAATCGTAATAGCGTCCCAGATAAAATTAGGGAGGCACAGCTCGTCCCGCTAGGGACGTAATCTAGGTAGCCCCGGATTTCAATCCGGGGTCTGGAATCGAGGATGAATTCCGTGCCGTAGGTACGGTATGATAATTTAAGATAGCGCACCTATGGCACGCCTGTGTTTGTTGGTATTCTCACCCCAGATTGAAATCTGGGGCTACCTAGATTCCGCCCCGATGGGGCGAAGCTGCACAAAATAAAAATATCTGGGACGCTATTAGAATTACCGCGATGCACTTGTTGTAATATAGCTGATATTGTGTATCTTTGTTCCTTGCTTTTTTTGCTAAAAAAAACAGAAGTATTTAACCGTCTATTAATTTGAATTCAAGAAGCTACAATAATATGAGCGCCGAACAAAACATCACCCACAACATACAAGCCCACAATCCTAATTTGGATAAATTAAAGCAAGCCTTTCCGCATTGTTTTGATAAAAATGGCGGTTTTGACTTTGAGAAGTTTAAAGCAGAGTTAGACTCCTCAGATATCAACATTTCCAAAGAAAGATATAGTCTTGATTGGCTAGGCAAATCCTATGCAAGAGTGTTGGCAAGCGATGCCGCAACCACTTTGCTTAGCGAAGATGAAGCACACAATGCCAAAGCTGAAAATGCCAATAGCCAAAACCTGCTCATAAAAGGCGATAATTTAGAGGTGTTAAAGCATCTGAGTAATGCTTACTATGAAAAGGTAAAGATGATTTACATCGACCCACCATACAACACCGGCTCCGATGGATTTGTGTATAACGACGACCGCAAGTTTACGGTCGGTCAGTTGCGAAATTTAGCAGGCATAGGCGAAGAGGAAGCTAAGCGCATTTTAGGGTTTACTCAAAGCGGCAGCAATTCGCATTCGGCATGGCTCACATTTATGTATCCACGCCTATACATTGCCAAACAATTATTGAAAGATGATGGGGTAATTTTCGTGTCGATTGACGATAACGAGGTGGCGCAACTGCGGATATTAATGGATGAGGTGTTTGGGGAGGAAAATTTTGT
>JBKECD010000087.1:0-23724 GCA_047974225.1 Mangrovibacterium sp. | reverse complement strand
GTGGCAAAAACATCATCACAGCGCAGCGACATATGATATTCATTATTTGTTTTATCAAAAGCCATGCGCACTTTCTGATTGTGGCGATAATTGTTGATAAATGAGTTTTTCATGATCGTGTAAATCCACGCTTTGATGTTGGTGTCGTCCCTGAATTTATCCCGATAGGTGAGCGCTTTCAAGAAAGTCTCTTGCAGTAAATCCTGAGCCGTCTCGGGGTCGGCAGTCAGACTGAGCGCATAATGATATAATTTTTCTTGCAATTCGAGCAAGGAATTATCGAAGTTATTTGTTGTCATATCTCTAATTTTAGTCATCCTGATTAGCATGCTAATCCAGATTATTTTATGACAAATGTAGTAAGTGATATTAAAATCTGCTCTTTTTTGCATTCGATAATATCAATGTATATTTAAGCAAATCTATGACTTGAGCATCGAAAAAACATTTTTCCCATCCATCAACAAATAAATAATAGTATATTAGCCAACTCAAAAAGCAAATCTTTTATTTATACGAATATGACTAAACTTTTTCATTCCGCCTTTGCGCTCATTTGCCTAGCTCTCTTGACTAGCGGCGCACAAGCTCAGAAATGGCAAAACCCAGCCATCAATCAAGAAAACCGTCTGCCGATGCACAGCAATTATTTTGCCTATGAGTCGGAAGAAGCTGCACAAAACGACAAAGAGGCATCAGCTCGCTTCTTTAGCCTCAATGGCAGTTGGAAATTCCAATGGGTGGAGCACGCTTGGCAACGCTCGATGGACTTCTACAAAACCGAGCTTAACGACCAAGGCTGGGACGATATCACCGTGCCCGGAGTGTGGGAAATGAACGGCTATGGCAGTCCACTCTATGTGAATGTGGGCTATGCTTGGCGAAATCAATATAAAAACAATCCCCCGATAGTGCCCGAAGAAAACAACCACGTGGGAAGCTATCGCAAAGAAATCGAAATCCCCGCCCATTGGTCGGGCAAGCAAGTGATTGCTCATTTTGGTTCGGTAACCTCCAACATGAGCTTCTATGTGAATGGCAAATATGTCGGATATAGCGAAGATAGCAAGCTTGAAGCTGAATTTGACATCACCAAACACCTCAAAAAAGGAAAAAACCTCATCGCCTTTCAAGTCTTCCGCTGGTGTGATGGCACTTATCTCGAAGACCAAGATTTTTGGCGTTTTTCAGGCGTAGGCAGAGATTGCTATCTCTATGCACGTGAAAAAACACACATCAAAGATTTGAAAATCACACCCGACTTAATCAATAACTACACCGATGGAAAACTCTCCGTGCAAGTCGAACTATCAGCCAAAGCAACAGTAGCAATCCAACTCACCGATGAAAACGGAAACGCTGTGAGCGAAAAACAAATCACCGGAAGCGGCGTGCAAAACATCGAACTTGAAGTGAAAAATCCGTTGAAATGGACTGCTGAAACACCTAATCTCTACCAATTGACTGCTACTTTGAAACAAGGCGCACAAGTCATTGAAACAATTCCGGTGAAAGTAGGTTTCCGCAAAGTAGAGATGAAAAACAATCAACTTTGCATCAATGGAAAAGCCATACTCATCAAAGGAGCTAACCGCCACGAGCTCGACCCCGATGGCGGATATGTGGTGTCGCGCGAGCGCATGATTCAAGACATCCTGATGATGAAAAAATTCAACATCAATGCGGTGCGCACTTGCCACTACCCCAACAGCAATCTGTGGTATGAACTCTGCGATGAATACGGACTTTATGTGGTGGCGGAAGCCAATGTGGAGTCGCACGGCATGGGATATGGCGACCGAACACTAGCCAAAAACAAGGCTTTTGCCCAAGCACACCTCGAACGCAATGAGCGCAATGTGCTCAGAAGCTACAACCACCCTTCGGTCATCATTTGGTCGCTCGGCAATGAAGCGGGATTTGGCAAAAACTTTGAAGACTGCTACACTTGGATTAAAAACTACGACCACTCACGCCCTGTGCAATATGAGCAAGCCAAAGGAAATGAATTTACCGATATTTTCTGCCCCATGTATCGCGATTACAACGAAAGTGAAAACTTCGTGAAAGATAATCCAAACAAACCACTCATCCAGTGTGAATATGCCCACGCCATGGGCAACTCGATGGGCGGATTTAAAGAATATTGGGAGCTTATCCGCAAATATCCCGCCTATCAAGGAGGCTTTATTTGGGACTTTGTCGATCAATCCATCCGCTGGAAAGATGCTCAAGGACGAGAAATTTTTGCCTATGGTGGCGATTTCAACCCCTATGACACGAGCGACAATAACTTCCTCAACAACGGACTAATCAGTCCCGACCGGGTGGCTAATCCTCACATGCACGAGGTGGGATATTACTATCAATCAATCTGGACAAGCCCTATCGACCTCCAAGCTGGGGAAATCGAAATCTTCAACGAATATTTCTTTCGCAACCTCTCGGATTTCTACCTGAAATGGGAACTCGTGGCTGATGGAAAAGTAATCGAAACAGGTATTATCAACGACCTAAACATCGCTCCGCAAGAAAAAACGCAAATCAAGCTCGGCTTGCAGATGCCAAAACTCGATGCTTCAGAAGTATTTGTCAATGTTTCCTATCAGCTCAAAAAACAAGAGCAGCTGCTCCCTGCGGGCTATACATTGGCTCGCCAGCAACTCGAAGTGAAAGCTTGGGCACCCGAGGAAATCAAGCTGACAAACCACGCACGCATCTCCCCTATCGAAATCAAAAATCAAGAGCTGAATTACCTCATCATTAAAGGGCAAAACTTCCAACTTGATTTCAATCGCACTAACGGATACCTCAGCCAATATGCAATGGATGGAAAAGCAATGATGGAAGAAGGAACTCAACTGCGCCCCAACTTCTGGCGTGCGCCCACCGACAATGATTTTGGCGCAAAGCTGCAAAACAAATATCAGGTGTGGAAAAATCCTAAAATCAAACTCAAAGAGCTCCATGCCGAGAAAACTGCCGATGGATTGGTGGAAATCAAAGCGGAATACACCATGCCCGAAGTGGACGGCACATTGCAACTGACCTATGTGGTGAACAACGAAGGAGCAATCCACGTGAAACAAAAACTGACCGCTGGCACAGGCAAAGAAGTGTCGGAAATGTTCCGATTTGGCATGAAACTTGAAATGCCTCAAGACTATCAGCAAATCAAATACTACGGACGAGGTCCGGGGGAAAACTACATCGACCGCAAAGATTCGGAGTTCATCGGACTATATCGCCAGACAGTCGATGAACAAGCCTATGCCTACATTCGCCCACAAGAAACCGGCACTAAAACCGATGTCAGATGGTGGACTCAAAACGCCAAAAACGGCAAGGGACTTCGCTTCTCTTCCGACGATTCGTTTACCATCTCTGCGCTAAACTACACGGTTGAAATGCTTGATGACGATGCCGACCGCGACCAACGCCACTTTGCAGAAGTAGAGAAAAGCCCATTTGTAACTATCTGCATCGACAAACAGCAAATGGGACTGGGATGCGTAACTAGCTGGGGACGAATACCTCGCGACGAATACCGCATGCCTTATCAAGATTATGAATTTAATTTTGTGATTAAGCCCTCAACAAATACTTTCTAAAAAGGATTTGCCCTAAAAACAGTGCGGATAATGTGTATTTTTTGCACATTATCCGCACTATTTATGTGTATTCGTATCACATTTCGAAAAATGTAGTCCGTGTACATATGTATTCGTATCATATTTCGAAAAATGTAGTCCGTGTACATCATGTATTCGTATCACATTTCGAAAAATGTAGTCCGCGTACATATGTATTCGTATCACATTTCGAAAAATGTAGTCCGTGTACATCATGTATTCGTATCACATTTCGAAAAATGTAGTCCGAATACATATGTATTCGTATTACATTTTGGGAAATGTAGTCTGAATACATTTTGAAAAATAGGGAGTAATGGATAAAAACACAGCACAAAAACGCATTTTACACGCAACAATGCGCTTTTAGCTTGTGGGATATCTTACAATTCTCTATTTTTGCAAGGCTTACCAATAAGATTAGCTGATAACACCATTCAAAAAACTCATGCCCCACAAAGGCGACATAAAAAAACAACCATGCACATCAAAAAACTTGCAGCCATCCTATTCGCTGCTAGCTTAGCGAGCTGCCAAAGCACTCCAAACAAAGAGATTGAGCAAATCAAGCTCCCCAATTTCTCTCCGCAGCAATACGTCTGCTATCGAAGCGACGCTCCACTCTCCATTGATGGAGAACTCGATGAAGCGACTTGGCAAAATGCACCTTGGACTAACCTTTTTAGCGACATTGAGGGCGATGTAAAACCCGCACCACTTCACCCCACTCGGGCTAAAATGCTGTGGGATGATGAGTTTCTATATATCGGCGCTTTCCTCGAAGAACCTCACCTGTGGGGCACTCTCACTCAACGAGATACAGTCATTTTCTATGACAATGATTTTGAAGTCTTCATCGACCCTAATGGCGACACGCACGGCTATTATGAGTTTGAAATGAACGCCCTCAACACCGTGTGGGAACTACTCCTCCCCAAACCTTATCGTGAGGGCGCTCCCCCCATCAACCATTGGGATATGAGCGGATTGAAAACAGCCGTCGGACTAAAAGGCACGCTCAACAACCCTAATGATATCGACGAAGGTTGGTCGGTTGAAATCGCTTTCCCACTAAGTGCTCTGCACGAATATTGCAAGGGTGTGAAAGCTAAAGCAGGCAATCAATGGCGCATCAATTTCAGCCGTGTGCAATGGCAATTGGAAGTGGTGAATGGCAAATATCAAAAGAAAATCAACCCTGACACAGGCAAGCACTTCCCCGAATACAACTGGATTTGGTCGCCCCAAGGAATTATTGATATGCACCAACCCGAAACTTGGGGTTTCTTGCAATTCTCCGATATTGTTTCTGGCAAAGGAACAGAACCTTTTGTTTTCAATGAAGACGAACAAGTGAAATGGGAGCTTTATGCCATCTATCACGCACAAAAAAACTATAAATCGAAGCACAATCAATTCTCTAATGACTTGAAACTGCTCCGCACGATGCTTCCGATAGAATTAAAGTATATCAACTCGGTGGAAATCACAAATTCCCTATTTGAAGCCATTGCCACCCGCCCTGAAAGCGAGTTTATTTGGCACATCAACAACGAAGGACGAACTTGGAAAACAACGAAAAATTTATAATTATGAGAAAGAATTTATTGACAATGCTCTGCCTGCTTCTAGCCGTTTCAAGCTTTGCACAACCAAAGACTAACGAGTCGGAAAAAGACAAAGCCGAACGCATGCAATGGTTTAAAGATGCCAAGCTCGGCATCTTCATCCACTATGGTATTTATGCCGTGAATGGCATTGATGAGTCGTGGTCGTTTCACAACGGATACATTAATTATGAAGACTATATGAAGCAGCTCGACGGGTTCACCGCTGCCAACTATGATGCGAAACAGTGGGCTAGTCTGATTGAAAACAGTGGGGCTAAATATGCAGTGCTCACCACCAAACACCACGATGGAGTGGC
Organism: Mangrovibacterium sp.; assembly: GCA_047974225.1. Lineage (GTDB taxonomy): Bacteria > Bacteroidota > Bacteroidia > Bacteroidales > Prolixibacteraceae > JBKEDC01. The sequence continues at coordinate 18,165 of JBKECD010000087.1, read as the reverse complement.
GCTGTGGGACAGCAAAACAGACCACTACACCAGCGTGAACAACACGCCTGCTCAGCGTGATATCGTCGCTCCTTTTGTGGAGGCTTTGCGCAATGAAAACCTCAAAGTGGGACTCTATTATTCGCTTATCGACTGGTCGCACCCCAATTATCCAGCTCACCTGCGCAATGAAAAACGCTATAAAAATGACCCCGAGCGATGGAAACAATTTACTGATTTTTATTTTGCACAGATGAACGAACTTTCTAGTCGCTTCAATCCCGATTTATATTGGTTTGATGGCGATTGGGAGCACTCTGCTGCCGAATGGAAAGCTGCCGAGCTGCGGGAAATGATGCTGAAATATAATAAAAACATTATTCTCAACAGTCGCCTTCGTGGTTATGGCGACTATGACACGCCCGAGCAAGGTGCACCTATCAATTTGCCCAGCAATCCTTATTGGGAACTTTGCATGACCATGAACGATTCTTGGGGATATCAGCACAACGACCATAACTATAAAACGCCTTACCAATTGCTCCGCATCTTCGTTGATTGTATCAGCATGGGCGGAAACTTGCTCCTTGATATCGGTCCGAAAGCCGATGGTAGCATCCCTGAACCCCAACTGGAAATATTGCGTGAATTTGGTCGCTGGACCTCGAAACACGAGGAGGCAATCTATGGCACATTGCCTGGCATCAGCGGCAAACACTACAACGGTGCAACAGCCTTATCGAAAGACAACAAAACACTCTACTTATACCTCGACCGAAAACCAAATCAAGCTATTTTCGTAAATGGTTTGGACTCGAAAGTGGAGCAAGTGCGTGTGGTGGGCAGCAATAAAAGTTTGCCTTTCTCAGTAAATAAAGACCTCCTTTCTATTGAGATGGACAATGATTTTTGCGACCCTGCCATCACCGTCTTGGCGGTCGATTTGAAATCAAGCATCAAGCTGAGCGAACCAAAGGCAAACTTGTTTGACTATGAAATCGCCTATATTTTATCGGATGAAGAATGGGTGAAAAAACACAAAATCGCAGTGGACGACATGACCGCCCCAATCCAAGCGGGGCATTATTATGGCACAAACGCCCTATCGAAAGACAAGCAAATTCTCTACCTCATGGTGGATGGCGAAAATAATGGTCCGCTCGTAATTCGTGGTTTGAAAAATAAAATCAACCGCATCTGGGTGGTGGGCAATGGCACAAAGCTCGACCATCAAATCATCGGTAAGCTTTATTGGAATGACGTGCCGGGCATCACCTATATCGACCTTCCCCAAAAAGTGCTCGACAAGAAAATGACTGTCATTGCAGTGCTTCTTGATGGCGAAATCGACCTTTACCGAGGCAAAGGAAATGTAATTGAAAGCAACTAGCATTTACGCACAAGGAAATAAAAAAAGCGAAGACCTCAACATGAAGTCTTCGCTTTCTTTTTATTGTCATCCCCCTAACCTTTCACCGCTGTGAGTATCTGATAAATCAGCTTCGCAGCCAAGAAATCGGATGCCCGACGCTCAGCATTGGGGCACAGCTCCACCACATCAAGCCCCACCACTTCGTGCTGGGCTGCCACTTGGCGGATGAGCGAAAGTACATCGTAATATAACAATCCATCAGGCTCTGGTGTGCCGGTGGAAGGCATGATGGAAGGGTCGAACACATCGAGGTCGATAGTGATATAGACCTTGCCGGTGAGTTGCTTCAGCACATCGGCTTGCCAATTGGGGTTCTGGCGGATTTGGTAGCGAAAGAACATCGTGGCGGGGTCGACTTCCCCACTCTCCTCTTCACACATACTTCGGATGCCCACTTGCACAATCTTGCCATATTGCTTGGCTTGATACATGGCGCAGGCGTGGTTGTGCGTTGAGCCTTCATAGCTATCGCGGAGGTCGGCATGCGCATCAAACTGCAAGAAAGTTACTTCGCCATGGTGCTTCGCCATGGCTCGAAATGCGCCAATGCTCACGGAATGTTCACCACCGATGAGGACAGGAAATTTGTCGTCATGCAAGAGTTTTGTCATAGCTTTTTCCACCGCATCGCTCATGCTTTCGGGCGTGGCATCTTCCGTTACCGCTTCGCAGGTGTAGATACCACGTTTCGACACATCGATTCGGCTCTCAATGTCGAGCATTTCGAGTGCTCCCGAGGCATCAATGAGTGCCGCCGGACCTTTATCAGCTCCTTTAATCCAAGTGCTTGTGCCATCATAGGGCACAGGGAGAATAGCAATCTCCGCTTTATCGTAATCTAGGCAAAGACCGTCTTCGCCACAGAAATGTTTGGTGTAATCCATAGTTATAGCCCCCTCCCAACCTCCCCCTATACTTCGGCTACGATCAGCAACCGGGGGAGGAGTAAAGGCACAGGGTTTATTAATTAATTTGTTTTTTTGTCGAGGATATGTTTGTCTATTTCTTGCACAAAATTATCGGGCGACTCAATGTGCCATAGAAAATATGACTTTTTAGCCAATTCCCAGATGTTATATTTATCGAATAAATCAGCGACTTCCTTTCCCGATAAGTCCTTTTTATTTCGATAATACTCCACAACGAATATTAAAAAAGATGTTTCTTTATTCATGATTGCTCTGCTGGAAATTCAATGATATGTTCGTTTACTTCTGCCAAATATATCTCCGCAAGTGTTTTTACACTCAAATGCCAAAGCCCTGTTTGAGGGTGCTGCAACTTGTCAAATAAATTTGATTTATAGAACTCCTTGATGGTTGTTTCCTCTTGATTATTATAAAAACCTTTGAGTTCTTCTATGACTCGTGGAAGGATACAAACGCCTAATAGTGCCGATATTTGGTTTTTTGTTTTCATACATGCTATAATTACCTAGCTACCTCATAAGAATTTATAAACGTGAGTTTGCTCAATGCCTTTGGGCTGCAAAACACAAGCTGATTATACAGTTCCTTGACTTTAAATCTTTTTATTGCACTTTCCTTATCTAGCTGACCAGCCTCATACAAAATGATTGTCCCAAAGACATCATCATTTGCAACAGGTCCGATAATTAAATCATATTGCTCACTCAAAGCAACACCTTGCCTTCTATCTACCACAAAATCCAACCATGCTTCATTGGGAGAATCAAAAGTAAGAATAGATAGTTCATTCTCATCTTCACTAATTTCATAACAATTGACAATAGGAGGAAGTTTTGGACTTCTTCTATCGGAAACTTTTAGGGCAAATTCTTTTGCCTGACTTTCATTCTCCGTAGTGTAAAAACCCACTCCAAAATCCAATGTCTTGAAACGATTTCTGATTTGAGGTTGCTCAATAACCAAGTTTGTGCCGTGATAAACTTTCATTCTTACTTTCTATTTTTACTTTCTTCCTCTGCTTTCTTCCTCTGCTTTCTTAATCTTTTCGCCCTACCTCTCGGTTGCTGAGCGTAGCCAAAGTACAGGGGAGTTGGAGGGAGCTAACTCAACCTTCCTTTATAATCTTCATAGCCGAATTGCTTCACCAATCGGCTTTGGCGTTTCTCTTCATCATAAATGTAGATGTTGGGCAGACGCACGCCGTTGAAGGTGGTGGTTTTCACCATGGTGTAGTGCGCCATGTCGCCAAAGATGAGGCGGTCGCCCACTTGGAGAGGCGCATCGAAACTGTAATCACCAATCACATCGCCAGCTAGGCACGACACGCCTCCTAGTCGGAAGGTGTGCGCTTTTTCGTTGGCTTCGCCAGCATTCAAGATGTAGGGGCGATAGGGCATTTCGAGCACATCGGGCATGTGGGCAGTAGCTGAAGTGTCGAGCACGGCAAGGTTCATGTCGTTGTGCGCCACATCTTCCACCGTGGCTACGAGCACACCAGTGTTTAGGGCGATGGCTTCGCCTGGTTCGAGGTAAACCTCCAAATTGTATTTTGCCTTAAACTCCCGAATGATACGAATCAATCTTTCCACCTCATAATCTGGTCGGGTGATGTGATGACCGCCACCGAAGTTCACCCACTTCAAACGAGGGAAGAGGAAGGCGAACTTCTCTTCCACCACCGCCAAGGTGCGCTCAAGCGCATCGGCATTGAGTTCGCAGAGGTTGTGGAAGTGCACGCCCGTGATGCCGTCGATGTCGTCGATTTGCGCCATGAGGTTTTGGAGCGTTGTGCCCAATCGGCTATACTTTCCGCTAGGGTCATAGATGGCATGGTCGGTTTCCGAATGCTCGGGGTTCAGCCGAATGGCGGTTTCGATGTGCGGATGTTCCGCCAACATCGGTTTGAACCGCTTGTATTGCGCAGGCGAATTAAACACGATGTGGTTTGCTAGCTTCACGTGCTCCGCCATGTCGGCATCGGAATAGGCAGGGGCATAGACGTGCAGCTCGCCGCCATACATTTCTCGTCCGAGCTTCGCTTCGCTCACCGAGCTTGCCGAAGTGCCGGGCAAGTATTTGCGCACCAGCGGAGCCAAGCTCCACATGGCAAAGCCTTTGAAGGCAAGCAAGATTTTGCAGTCGGCTTGCTGCTGCACAAAGTGCAACAACTGGAGATTCCGCTCCAGTTGTTGTTCGTTCACCACATAGCAAGGTGTTTGCAATGCGGCAAGGTCTTCTGTTGTGAAATCTATTCTACCGAACTGCTCCATTCCACCACGTTCCAAGGTAATCCATATTTATTGAGGTCGTCCATGAACGCATCGGGGTCGAGTTGTTCCATATTATATACGCCCTCTTTTTTCCATTTTCCTTCGAGAATCATTTTTGCGCCAATCATGGCAGGCACACCAGTGGTGTATGACACGGCTTGCGAACCCACTTCTTTATAGGTTTCGGCATGGTCGCAGATGTTATAGATGAACTTGCGCACTTTCTTGCCGTCCTTGATTCCCTCGATGACACAACCGATGGAAGTTTTGCCGGTGTAGTTTTCCGCTAGCGAACCGGGGTCGGGCAACAAACATTTGAGGAATTCCAAAGGCACCACCTTTTGTCCTTTATAATCCACTTCGTCAATTCTATCTAGTCCGAGGTTTTGAATCACTTCAAGGTGTTTGAGGTATTGTTCGCCGAAGGTCATCCAGAAACGAATGCGCTTCAATCCTTTGATGTTTTGGCAGAGCGATTCCATTTCTTCGTGATACATTAAGTACATCTTGCGTGTGCCCACACCGGGGAAGTCGAAATCTTGCTTCACCGAAAGTGGGTCAGTGCTTTCCCACTCGCCATTTTCCCAGAAACGACCACGCGCGGTAATCTCACGGATATTGATTTCAGGGTTGAAGTTGGTGGCGAAAGCCTTTCCATGGTCGCCGCCGTTGCAGTCCACAATATCCACGGTGTGAATTTCATCGAAGAGGTGTTTTTGCGCATAGGCGCAGAAAATGTTGGTTACACCGGGGTCGAACCCACTACCGAGCAACGCCATCAAGCCCGCATCTTTGAATCGGTCTTGATAGGCCCATTGCCATTTATATTCGAACTTAGCTTCGTCTTTAGGCTCATAGTTGGCGGTGTCGAGATAGTCCACTCCAGTTTCCAAACAAGCGTCCATGATGACCAAATCTTGATAAGGCAACGCCACATTGATCACCAATTTCGGATTATGCTTTTTGATCAAAGCCACCGTATTTTCGGTTTTGTCGGCATCGAGCTGCTCGGTGATAATTTCTCGTCCAAGACGCTCCTTGACTGATTTAGCGATGGCATCGCATTTACTTTTGGTGCGTGAAGCCAATACGATTTCACCAAACACTTCAGGGAGCGCAGCGCATTTGTGCACCACCACGTTGCTCACGCCACCTGCTCCGATAATTAGAACTTTATTCATTTTTGCTGTATTTAAGCCCCCTCCAACTCCCCCGAAGGGGGAGAGTCAAAGGCACTGAGTTATTTTATTCATGCTATTGAGTGCAAATGTATAAAAAACAAGAATAAAAAGGGAGTTGCACGGAAAAACAAACAATAATTTATCTTATCACCCCAACGCCACATCCAATGCCATCATCAGTGCAAAGCCGAGCATGGCTCCAATGGTGGCTACATCGGTGTTCTTGTCGCGCTGTGCTTCGGGAATCAGCTCTTCCACCACCACGAAAATCATCGCTCCAGCAGCAAAGGAAAGCGCATAGGGCAGAATTTCTTGCATATAGACCACCGCTGCTGCGCCAATCACTCCGGCAATAGGCTCAACAATGCCTGAGGCTTGTCCATAGAAGAAGCTTCGTCTTCGGGAAAGCCCCTCGCGACGCAAAGGAATCGACACCGCTGCGCCCTCGGGGAAGTTCTGAATGCCAATCCCCAATGCCAACGCCATAGCTCCAGCTAATGATGCCGAAGGCAAATCAGCTGCCACCGCTCCGAATGCTACGCCAACGGCTAAGCCCTCGGGGATGTTGTGCAGGGTAATCGCTAAAACCAAAAGCACACTTCGTCGCCATGAGGTCTTCGGACCTTCGGCTTCGCTTCGGGGCAAACCCAAGTGCACGTGCGGAATCAGCTGGTCGGCAGCCCACAAGAACGCACCGCCAGCCAAAAAGCCAATCACAGCAGGAATCCATGGTGCATCGCCTGCTTGCTCTGCCATCTCGATGGCAGGGTTGAGCAGCGACCAAAAGCTAGCGGCAATCATCACCCCAGCGGCAAAGCCGAGCATGCCATTGAGCACTTTCTGATTGATGCTCTTGAAAAAGAACACAAGGGCTGCGCCAAGGGCAGTCAATGCCCAAGTGAATAGCGTCGCCACGAGGGCTTGCATGATGGGGGTGAGTTGGAGAAAATTGCTGAGCATGAGATTTAAATTAGATACGCTTAATTCAGACTAACTCTTTTTTATTCGCAAACGTTTTTTTCTTTTTTTCTTTTTGCCTCCGAATAAACTCACTAATTATCTTTTCTTCTTCCTTTGTTAATTTAGATGGTTGCATTCCGATAAAATCTACATCTAATAATTCTACATTTTTCTTTTTCATGACGGTCAATTTAAATTTGAAAAATATCTATTCATGAGCTTCATTGCTGCTTTTGTGTCAATAATCATTAGTCGTCCCCCGAAATGCGTTGCATTCAAAGTTTCAATATAATGATCTACCAGCTGCGATTTTGAAATAAACGCCACATTTCCTTCATATCCTCGCTGAAATGACAGTTTACATGCAAACGCTACAAGATTTCCTGGCACTCCTGCGTAAACCTTTCCATTTCCTTTATTAAATGGGGCACTTTCAATCAAATGCATAAACACATGGTCTGATTTTACTTCTAAACTAATTAATCCCTGAATAATCTGTGCATTATTCACAATTGTCAATTTAAACACCTCCCTTTCTAGCTGCTTTAACTCAAGCTTCCAATCAAACAACCAGCCATTTTTCTTCGAAAGTATTTTTAAATCTGACTTCGCAATTCGAATAACATCTGTTTGAAAACTGTCTCCCGTTACTACATTCTTAATTGAATTTGTCAATTCATCAATTTCAATTTCAATTCCTGGGTTTTCTTGTCTTTCCATATCACAAAAATACACTTTTCTGCCACATCTATAACAAAAAAAGCCCAACCAAAGTTGAGCTTTTTTTATTCATGCTGAAATCTTTTTATTCGATGTTTGTAAACACATGTTGCACATCGTCGTCATCTTCGAGCTTGTCGATGAGCTTTTCAATTTCCTCCATTTGCTCTTCGGTGAATGCTACGGGAGTCGTTGGAATGCGTTGCAAATTGGCTTTCTGCGCCTGAATGCCTTTTTCTTCTAGGGCGTGCGACAATGTTCCGAAGCTCGTAAAATCAACTGTAAGATAGATGATTCCTTCGTTTTCTTCGATTTCCTCCAAGCCAGCGTCAATCAATTCGAGTTCGAGCTCCTCAATGTCGAGGCTATCCGTTTTCTCGATTTCAAACACGGCTTTGCGGCTGAACATGAACTCGAGCGAACCTGTGGGTACCATCTGACCGCCATTCTTATTGAAGTATGACTTCACATTCGCCACCGTGCGAGTGGTGTTGTCGGTGGCACACTCCACAAAGATGAGCGAGCCGTGCGGACCTTTGCCCTCATAGTTCACTTCGGTATAGTCCGAAGCATCCTTACCGGCAGCACGCTTGATGGCGTTGTCGATGTTGTCCTTCGGCATGTTTTGCGACTTCGCGTTTTGGATTGCCAAGCGAAGCTTAGGGTTCATCTCAGGCTCTGGACCGCCCTCTTTGGCAGCCATAGTGATAGCTCTCGATAGTTTCGGAAATACTCGCGACATGTGCCCCCAACGTTTCTCTTTGGCGGCGCGTCTATATTCAAATGCTCTTCCCACGATTTATGTTTTTATTTTGTTTATTCTAATGAGCGCAAAAGTAATAAAGATTTTTGGATGTTGGATTTTCGGATATTAGATTTTCCGTTTATCCTCCTATTCGTTTCACTTTATAGCCCTCCCCTTTCAGTATCTCCATGATTTTCTGCACAAAGTCGCCTTGAATCAGGATTTCACCCCCACGAGCCGAACCGCCCACGCCGCATTTCTTTTTCAATTCGCCTGCCAACTCTTTCAACTCCTCCTCATCGCCCTCAAAACCAGTGATAATGGTGGCAGACTTACCCTTTCGCCCCTTGCGGTCGAGCTCCACATAGAGCGTCTGTTTATTTTTCGCCACCGATGAAGCTTTCGCTTCCTCCTGAATTTCTTCGGAGACCACCGCCTCGGGGTCAATGCCAAACATTGCTCCTAGTTTATCTTTCCAATCTTCGCTCATAATTATTCTATTTTGGCTGCAAATATAGTTTTTCTTTAATGAATACTTACTCTTTCTTTCCGCAAGAAGCATCGACTCCACATCAATGTCTATCCATCTTTTCCAAAAGAAGCATTGATTTCGCACCGCAGTCTATCTATCCTTTGCATAAGATTGCATGAATATGCAAAATGTCAGTCTTTCCACTCCGTAAGAAAGACTCACCTACCGTTGGAGTAAGTCTTTCTTACGGAGTGGAAAGACTGTTTTCCTTCGGAAGTGTGAAATCATGTGAATGAGAAAGATTGACTGTGTTTAGAAGTGTGAAATCATATAAACAAGAAAGACTGACTGTGTTTGAAGTTGTAAAATCATGTGAACAAGAAAGACTGATTGCAGTCTGCGCAAGTCTTTCTTTTCTGATGGAAAGATAGAAGTACAAAGGAGTAATTTGTTTAATTTCGAGTGATAACAAGGGTTTTCAGGCGATAAACATATAAATTAACTGAAATGTAAATGAAGTTGTATGCAAGGAAGATGAATAATTATGCGTAATGAAGGGTTGTGTTGGAGGTGCTTTTTGTGGATTTTGCAGTGAAAAGTAGATGGTTAGGAATTAGGATGTATATGCTTGAAAATTACGGTCTTTTGTTTTGCAGAGGTGCTTTTATAGAGGTGTTGATGGTGAGGGGGTGTTTAATGTTGAATAGGTGGTTTTTTGGGGGAGGTGGGAGTTTATGGGAGTTACTTGAGAAAAAATAGAATTTGTATGGAAAAATATTTTAGCTTTAGCGTAAGTAATCGAAAAATAGTCGTACATTGCACATAAAATAATAGGCTCTATGTCGAATATAGTGGGTATATACAACAAGAAACCCAAAACTCCAGCGGAGTTTACCTTTTTACTCTTGGGCAGCTCCCCCCTCCAGATGAATCTGGGGGTTATGCACAGTGAACTCCGCTGGAGTTCTTCTGAGTAACCGTACCGACTACAAACAACATAGAACCGAATAATATGCAGAATTTATGAAAGACTATACCGAACAACTAAAAAAATATTGGAAGACAGACTCTTTATCGTTTATTGCTATTTTTAAAAAATACAAACAAAAAGAAGGTTTCTTTAATGACCTTATTAATCCGATAAGTTTAAAAAAACTTTGTTACCCAGAATTTGACGATGTGAAGGTTGAAAATAAGAATGTATCATTTTATATGCCTGATGCTTCGAATTTAATTGATGGACATTATTATAAAGTAGAATTGGAACACTCTGAAAACCTTTCTAAAAAAAACAAACCTTACTCCTTAGGAATAAAATCTGTTACAGAGTTAGATCAAGATAAAGTAAACAAACTCCTTTCAAAGAAAAAATCAGATATTGACACAAGTGTAAAATATATTGGGGAGTATTGTAAAGACTCAGAAACTTTTGCCTGTTTTAAAAATGTTATGCATTCTGAAACTGGTAAAATTTTGATGTTTCAAGGAGAATCACAAAAAGTATATGTGTCACCTAATCTTGAGTTAAACCAAGGTAGTTACTATCAATTCTCCTTTATTGAAAATAACGGAAAGCTTCCAAGAGCTATTCCAAATACAATAGAAGTTTTAGAAAAAAACCCCTATCAAGAATATATTCGCCTGCGTTTTGAAAGATTAAATAATCCAGAAGCAAATAAGATGATTGCTAATCTTATGCGTGAAATTGGTAAAGGGATGTACTCATCAAAACAACGAATGATTTTTGAATTGCTTCAAAATGCTGATGATGCACCAGGTAAGGAAAAAGTGGAGTTTCACATTGATATTAACGGGGATTATTTCTTTGTGATGCACGATGGAGCACCTTTTAACAAAGATGACGTTGAGGCTATCACAAGTGCGGCTGAAAGCACAAAACGAGGAGACGGTAAAAAAACAGGTTACAAAGGAATCGGGTTTAAATCTGTGTTTACAGATAGTACTGAAGTTTGGTTAAAATCAGGAGGGTATCAATTCGCTTTTTTAAGGAATACCCCTCTGTTTGAAGATTTTGATAATTTTTATTTTAGTAGTGAGCGTTATCAAAAATATCCTGATCTTTTAGCTGAGGATAAATTAAAGTATAGGAATCAAAAACAGCGTTTTAATGGTTCAACCGATATACCCTGGCAGGTTATCCCTATTTGGCAAGATGAGTTGCCGAGTGAATTTGCAGAGAGTAATTTCAACAACTTTAATAATCCTGTTCAGTTCGCACTGAAATTGGGCAAAAACAATATTGAGGATTATAAAACCGCTATTAATGACATTACTAAGCGTCCACAATTTCTACTCTTTTTAAGAAATACTTCTAAGTTTAGATCTCCAAAAAATGGGGTAACGGTTCTTAGGAATGATGCAAATCATGTTATTAAAATTACTAAGTCTAAAAGAGCTGAACCAGATCAAGAGTTCCACTACACTAAACAGACCTTTGAGAATGTCGAGGTTTCTAATGAAGCGTTTGAACAATTAGGTATAGGCTTAAAAAAACAATCGAAAATTAATGAGTATGATGAAATAACTTATTATTTTACAGATTTCGAAGGTATAGAAATTGAAACTATACCGCCTAAATTAGCATCAGCTACCCGAACAGAGATCTCTTTTGCTATTTCATTGGTTGGTAATAAGATTTCTACAGAAAAAGAATATGCAAAAGGGTTTCCTAAATATTCGAGTTTATTTACTTATTTACCAATGGAAGATACTAGGTTTCAACTCCCTTTCTTAGTTAATGCTGACTTTGTACCCTCATCAGATAGACAGCGTATTCAAGGAGACAACCCTTGGAACAAATACATAATGATTAAGATTGCTGAAAAACATGTAGCAACCTTGGCACATTTTGCTCAGGAGTTTCTTAATGATAAAGACACTAATAGTTCGTATTTATCATTACTCTTGAAAGACCTTTTGCCTGAAGATGATACGGCTCAGCAAATTATAGATAGTTATAATGCAAAGTACTTAGAGCAACTTAAAAATACAGAAATAGTCATCAATGATAACGAGCGGATACAATTGTTGTCAGACACCATAATCGATGATTCAGGATTAATAGAATTATTCGGCAACGAAATATTCTATGATATAATAGATACTAGAAAAAGACTTCCAAATTCTAATCTTGATGTCAAATATCTAAAAGACTATGATTATTTAGATGTTGAGGTCATAGATTTAGAGGAACTAGCTGAACAAATTACGCCAGAACTTTGTGAAAGCTTAGGTAGCATAATTGCTCAACGAGCATTGTATGAAAAACATGAACTATTAAAATGGCTAAATAAGCTTGTAAAATACATCCCAGATGATTTTGGCAAGATTCCTTTTATAGTGCATAATAATGCTTTATTCTCATTAGAGCGATTAATTGATGAGGATGATGCTTGGTTAATAAATGAGCATACTTTACATTATGAAACTCTTATTGAAGAATTGGGGTATCACACTATCCAGCTAAACCTAGACAAATATTCTAATATTAAAGATTTCCTGCATAGCATCAATGGTTATATAAACGACAAAACGCTTGCCTACGAGCGAATAGCTTCAAATGCCAATATTCACAAGTTGCCTGTTACATCAAAACTAAAACTGATTGACTTCTTTCAAAACAGTAAGTTTATGGTTGGTATTGGTGAAACAAAGTACTTTGGCGAATTAAAATTGTTTATCGATGAAAGCGAATCCTCTCGTCCTATAAGGCAATTATTAAGTCGGGATAAGGATTTGGAGATAAATAGTATCAATAAATTTAGAATAAAGGAGGCGGAGTTTAATGGTCTCACAGATGATTTGAAAAAACAGCTAATAGCTAAAGATGAAATATTCACATCCTTTATTTTGGCTGAAAATTTGTTTGAAGAATGGTCGCAACAGTTTGACACAAAAAACATCAATAATTATGTGAGCGATTTAAGGGTGATGTACAGCTGGATTGATAATCCAGACGACATTTCAAGTGCTCGATGGGCTGCCATTCCTTGGACATATGTAGATGATGAGGTCAGATTTGAAACTTCTGACAAGGTGTATTGGTCAAAAGCCTTTAAGGATTTACAAGCTGATAAATTTGAAATAATAAAGACGGTCTTTCAAACGGCTGCGCTAAAGACACTTCCTGCTCAAGAATGTGGGGATTTAATAAAAGCATTCCCGATAAAAACTGATGATAGCTCGGATGTAGATTGGTCAGAGGTTGAGGAACTTGAAATGAAGGTAGCAAATACACTATTAGATTGGATGGAAGATGATGGGGGATTTGGAGACTTTTTTAAAAACTATACGGTAGCAGCAAAGATCAATGGTAATTATAAGATTGAAAAAATTGATTCCGTGCAGATTTTTGACGGTTCAGATGAAACCCTAAGAGCTTATATTCAATCACATGGAGCACTTTCGTCAATGTTTACTGAGCTGGATAAAAAAATATGCAGTGAGAATCGCTCAAAGATTGGTTTGCTTCAAGGGGATAAATTAATTAAAGCACTTATTGAATCAAGTGAATATGACCAAAATTTGGCAGTACACCTTCCGACTAATGTTTCATCTGAATTGTTGCATAGTTTTATCATTAACTTAAAAGAGTTTAAACTGCTGACATCTTCTAACTATGGAGGAGATACTGCTGAGCATTTCATTATTAGTCGCTTACTCAAAAATGTAGAAAGTATTAATGAAATAGCCCCTGAGCTTCAAAACACAATTGATATACTAAGGGGTAAAACCGCTATCGATGGAAATCCATTATCTAATTATACCGTAAGTGACCGTGTATCATTTGGAACAAAAGACGATAGAAAAGTATTAAAGCTTTCCGATATTTTGACGGAATTTCAAGGGGAGTCTGATGTGCTGGACAATGTAAAGGAATCGTTTACATCTATAACTCAGAAAGACAAATTACGAAGATTAATCTTTAAGACAATCCCTCTAACTCCAGCTGAAATTCACTCCAAAATAGAATCAGAAAATAGTGTTTATTATAACGTTTATCAAGTGGTATTTCAACTATTGGATAAGAAGTATGGAGGTAATCGAAATTGGTCAAAACCGCGATTTGATGAGTATTTTATAAAACAAGCAGATGAAACAAAGCTCCATAGTTCCTATGGTCAGTTTTTAGATGTCTTATTAGAGTTACCATTTTCTGAATTATCAAATTTCACATTTCAGGATCTCAATCTAAATAATTGTGTTGACAAAAATTTTGCAATAGAATCTGAACGTATTCCTAATTGGCTTGAATCGTGGGTAAATATAGATGCTGTTAAAAGATTAGCATTTATATCTCAACTTGGATATAACGGGACAGATAGTGCTATTGTAAACCTTAGAAAATCAATGGTAGATACTGAATATGACCAAAATTCAGTCATTATATATTTTGAAGAGTCTAAACCAAATATGCAGATTATTTGGAATACTATTCTTTGGCTTGCTAATTACAATCCAAATATTGTAACTCAAAACATCTCGGTAATAAAGCAGATCAATGATTATATAAGGTTTAAAATTGATAGCATTACAAAAATCACAGTTCCTTTAATTAAATCTATAAATACAGAAGGAGCAAGAATATACAGCCTTCAAGCTGTTAGTGTAGAAACTGAGCTTTTAAAAATCAATATTCAAAATGAGTTCTCCGATTCAATAATTAGTTCTTTAAATAATAGTCTTACTAATCCGAATTGCGTAGATGAAAGCATAGGTAAACTTTCAGATTATCTAAATATTACAGCGGTTGAATTAGAAGAATCAGTTGATATAAAGACTTTAGAATCCAAATCTAAACTTTGGGAAGAACCATTTTACAAGAAATGGGAATATAGTAATGATTACCCCATTTACATTTATGATGGAGACGAAATACCATATATAAGAAGCTACAACAATATAGCCATCAACACATTTACGCAAGATTTAAAAGTAGCTAGTGATGGCATCTATTACATATCCAAGGTTTTAAAAAGAGACATATTAAACAATTTACCTGAAAGCTTTCCGGGAAATATGTTGTCAAATTTGAAGGATTGGCACTACAAAACACTTCAAAATGACTCACTTCTTGATGAAGACTCGTTTGATTATAAGGAAGATATTGATAGACTTTTACAAGACAGATTGGGTATTTCTGAGGAAGACCAAAAACGAGAAAGCGGTAATGCCAAAACACACGCTATATATTTTTTATATAAAGAAGGATATGATGTATCTAACGTCAATAATGCGGGAGCTGCTTTAACTGATATTATAGACCCTGATGGTAATCAAGTAAATTGTATTGTTAGAAGTGCTAAAGGTGGTTTATTATATTTAGATAAAGAGCATTGGGATATGATGCAAGATGATTTTATGTACTTAATTGTAATCTATCCAGGGAATAGTCCAAGATTATTCAAAAACAGGCTTGAATTGCTAGAAGAAGAATTGGCAGAAAATGTATTGTTTAGGGTTCCTAACAATAAGTTCACATCTGAGATTGACGGTGTTTTTAATGCTTTAGAATCCGAATCACATTTAATATTGGTGACTAGTGAAAAAATGAAAGAGAGTTTATTTTCTAAGCTGAAACAGAAAAACGAATTTAATAAAGAAGAAAATGCGGCTGTAGGTGGAGAGGATTTTACGTTTTAAAATATGGTGTCAAAAGAAAATCAAATACAATTTTATAAAGAGGAGCTTAAAGAATTAGAGTTCTCTGTAAAAAAAACGTTCAATGCAACTGGACTTTCCTTATTTCAAAACGGTGATGTTTATGTTGGTCAATACCGTGGTTTAGATGAAAAAAGAGGTAATGTATTTGTAGATATACCTACAGGAAAGCAATACCACGCTCCTCGACTTGACCAAAAATTAACCTGTTTTACTTTACAGGCTGGTTTAGAGCGACCTTCAAGTTGGGGTAATCTTACATATTCAGATTTATTAAAGGATAGAAATCGTACTGATACAAAAATTGTGGACTACATTCCGTCAAAACGTGAAGGCTGGATTACTATGCTTATTAGAGAAATGGATGCTGAATTTATTGAAAGCCTGCAATACAATCAAATATTGGCTTTTGGTCCAACCATACCGCCTTTTGAGTATTTGCAGAATTTAAAAGAATTTAGCGAGAACTTTAATGCAGAAGGAAATGAGCTTTGGGAAAAAATCTTGGGTTTTAAATTTGATTTGAGAGCTAATGTAAACCCAAGGCTTATTACAGAAGAAATAGACATTGCAAACCAAATAATTACAGAAGTTGAAAAATCTACAATCTATGTTTTTCAAGGTCCTCCAGGAACAGGTAAAACGCATCAGGTAGCAGATCTTGTTTCACGTTTAGTATTATCAAATAAATCGGTACTAATTACTTCATTAACAAATAAAGCGGCAGTTGAAGTTTGTGAAAAACCATTCTTTGATAGACTCTTTGATGAACAGCGTGTTTCAAAACTTCCGATTTCTATAGATGAAAGGAAAAAGTTTCCGAAACTATTAAATGCCAAAGACCTGCTTCCAACTAAAGGACATCTTACCTTGACAACGTTTTATCAGTTTTCAAGAATTTGGGAAGAACAAACACAATCTTATGATTATGTAATTGTAGAAGAGGCGTCTCAAGCTTATTTAACAACCATTGCAGCAGCCTGTAAAGTAGGAAGAAAAGTTGTTGTCGTAGGAGATCCGAAACAAATCACACCTATTGTTACCAATAAGAATTACAAAGTATTTCCCAATATTGATATCCTTATAAATGGCATGAACACGTTAAGTCTGGCTGAAGATTTTTCCTTTAATCGCAAAACTGAAACACGCAGACTTACTGAGCGTTCTACAATTTATACCAATTGCTTCTATAACAACACCGTTCAATCAAAATCTTTATTCGATAATATTGATACTGATATAAATAGTTTTGAAAAGTTAGCTGAAATAACGCATACTAAAGGTGGTCCAACATTAGTTGAGTTTTCAAATAAGGAAGGGGATGTTTTAAATCAAATGTTACGTTTCTTAGTAAGTGCTTTAAATGAGTTGACAGTATTAAAAGGTAATGATATAGCTGTATTAACGCCTTATATTGAAACTTTGACTTATTTACAACAGAACTTAAAATCAAAGACTAATTCGCAAAATTATCTAATTGAGTCTGTAGATAGAGTGCAAGGTCTGGATGTTGATTATTGTTTTTATGTAATACCGAAGTCAAGTTCATTTTCATTTAATCTAAACAGATTTAATGTAGCCACAAGTCGAGCTAAAAAAAGCACTTTTATTTTAGTGGAGCAGAATTTTGACCGCTTTGTTAATCTTCCCAATGAGGTAGGTAACTATCTTTTCAAACTTAAAAATGACTTTGCATTTATGGTAAATCCTACATCTGGCGAAATTGTTAGATCTGAGCAAGACCGTTTAAGTTTAGATGTTGTAGATAGCGATAAAGATATTCCGGAAAATTTGGAGGAAGAAAATATGGGAATGGAGCGATTAGGTAATGGGGCTATTGGTCTTAAAATAATAGACAAAATAGATCTCTCCAAATTTGAAAAACCAAGGAAAGAGATAAAGAAAAACAAAGAAAATATTTACGTCATCGATACCAACGTATTTGTTGATTGTCCAGAGATTATATCGAAAATTGATGAGAAATATCGAGTGGTGCTGTCGGCTAAAGTTATAGATGAATTAGATCGACTAAAAATCACATTGACAGAGGAACAAAAGAAGAATGTTCAAAGGGCGTTGAAGTTGATTAATGAAAGTATTGATAAGCGAGGTGTCAAAATGGATGTTGCTGATTTGCCTTTGCTTCCAAAGGATTTTGACAAAAGGTCGCCTGATAATTTCATTCTATCAGTTGCATTAAAATACAAAAAAGAGAATCCGATTATGCTAACGTCTGACAATGGATTGCAGATTAAAGCAAAAGGGTTGGGGGTTACAGCAATATCTCTTCGAGACTTTTTGAAGCAGACAAGGCGTTAGTCAATTGGAGCTTCAGGCAGGAATAGCATTTTGTCCCCCCCCTCCCCAAATCTTCAACCACACTTGAAAATTTCCGAAAAATCAGAAAATTTTCAAGTGTGGTTGAAAATTCTACACCCAATCCACTATGCTTTTCTTCCGCTGCGGTGGAAAATCAAACACCTTTCTTTCTTTAAAATGAATTTTTATGCGTTGAATAAACATTTTTCTGCATAATTATGCATGAAAAATGAATTTAATGGCTACTTTTGTTCAATCAATGGTATAAATATACAGAAATGAGCAAGAGAATAAGCCGACAGACCGCTATCCGACAGATTATTAGTTCGGGGGTCATCGAAAGTCAAGATGAAATGCTAATCATGCTGAATGATGAGGGACACAACGTTACGCAAGCTACCTTGTCGCGCGACCTCAAAGCAATGAAGGTGATTAAAGTGCCGCATGGCAATGCTTATCGCTATATTCTGCCCGATG
>JBKECD010000048.1:0-18032 GCA_047974225.1 Mangrovibacterium sp. | reverse complement strand
TTTTCCAAATGTGATACGAATACATGTGTATTCGGACTATAATCAAACGAAAAGTTAAAGCGATTTACCTGCTATTAGTAGCTTTTTTGCGTATATTTGTGCGAATAAAAGAATAGGAGATAAAGATATGGAAGCAACTGCAACGAGAGCCGCAACAACAATACGCCTTGAACGAAGCTTTTTAGCTCGCCTCAAAGAAAAGGCAAAGCAGACAAACCAAAGCCTTAAGGGGACTTCTAAAAATTAGCTGTTAGGTCATTTTGATTTTATGAGAGATAGATTTTGGGCTAATTTCGCCAAATCATAGCGAGCTATGGTTTAAGAGATTAGTGCAAAAGATACTCTCAGAAAACAAAATGAACAACAGCTGTATTTAGCAGCCTCCCCAATTTAAAACTAATTTTTAGAAGTTCCCTTAATAGCTATATGGAGGGAATTTTGCTCGACGGCGAATATTACGAACCTAACGCTGAAACTATCGCTGCAATTGAGGAAGCACGAAGTGGGGAAGACCTCGAAGTGTTGGATTTAGATAACTTCAGGAAATATTGTTCCCCTGTTGCGACTAGGTAGCCATTCCGAACTATTTTAAAATCCCCCTCCATCATGAATAAAACACTCACCCTCCTCCTCCTCCTCCTCCTTCTTCTCGCAAGCCCAGTCTTTGCGCAAGAAGAAACGCAGCTCGCAGAAAAACCTATCGAACTTTCGCTCATGCCCTATGTGAGCTACAACCGCACCATGGGCGGCATGTTTGGATTGCTCCCCATGGCGATGTATCGAGTGAACCCCGATGACCATATCTCGCCCAAGTCAATGGCGATGGTCAATGGCGTGTGGACGACCAACGGCTCGTGGTTTGCCAGTGTGATGAACCGCTCTTATTTTGGCGAAGGCAATTGGCGAGCTTCTTTCGTGGCGATGATTGGCAATAAAAACGCTTCCACTACCTTCGTGGCGAGCGATTCGCCTTTCGACTTGCCTGAGTTTGATGGGCTGACCTCTTTTTCGCCTTCTAGTTCGCCTTTTGAAGCGGACTATTCCAACCAAATGTTCTTCACCATGCTGAGCCTGCAATATCAATTCATTCCGCATCTTTTTGCTGGGGCGAATTATTCCTTTCTCAAAAGTCAGATGGATTACAGCGAGGAGTCGGGCATGAGCAACACCACCACCAACATCAGCACGATTTCGCTAGTGGCGAACTATGACACGCGCAATGACCAATACTATCCCACTTCGGGCAGCAACTCCAAGTTGCAATGGATGAATAACCCCGATTTTATGAATGATTTCACCGCCAATCGTCTGCGCACCGAGTATAACGCTTATTATGGCATGCATGCCGACCGTGATGTGCTGGCGGTGCGCTATAACGGGCAATTCGGATTGGGTGATGTGGTGTTTCAGCAACAAGAAGCCATCGGCGGCAAAGACCTTCGGGGGTATTCCTCAGGCAAATACCGGGGCGATGGCATGATTGATGTGCAGGCGGAATATCGCCTGAACCCTTTCGACAAAGTGGGTTTTGTAGGTTTTGCGGGTATTGCCACCATCTATGGCTCGACGGTGGAGGAATATAACTGGAAAGCCTATCCGGGAGCTGGTGTGGGCGTGCGCTATCGAGCTTTCAAGACCACAAAAATGAATATCGGACTAGATGCAGCAGTGGGCAAAGAAGATTGGGGCATTTATTTCCGCGTGGCTGAGGCGTTCTAATGAAGTGAAGTCAATTGCACAAAAAAGGGATGTCTGAAATCTATTTTCAGACATCCCTTTTTTGTGCGAGTTGAGATTTTATTGCCTTTTAGCGTTCAGCGTTAGGACTTTTCGCCCTTTGCGTTCTGTCGCATCGAGTGTGTCGGCGAGGGCAGTAGCTGATTTTTCTTCGAGCTTAATGTTTGTTTGCTCAAAAGCAATGTTTTTCTCCGTGTCGAAAGATTGCGTTGTTTCAAATGCGAAAGGCGTCTTTGAATTGGGGCGAATGCCTGCTAGGGAGACAATGAGCGCAGTGGCGACCCCGTAGATGAATAAAGTGGTTTTCTTTTTCATGGTTGTTTGATGTGTGTTTGAGTGTCTGAGTGTCTGAGTGTCTGAGTGTCTGCAAAAGTAATACGTCAAAGGTATCGTTTTTGTTTTGTGAAGGAGGTTAATTTAAAGTTATGAAGGGGGAATAGCCCTTAGGTGTTTGCATTAATTTAAGGAACGACATTTATTAATGACTCATTTTGGAAAGTAGTTGGCAATGGCACATAAGTGTCGCTGAAGATAAATATTTAAAAAAATAATAGATGCTATTGCTTCATTCAAACTCTTTTTGTAACTTGCGGCAGTAAAGATGACTAGCGAATTGAAAAACCTAAAAAAAAATAAGCCAAATGAAAGCATTGAAAATTCTAATCGCCGAGGATGTTGATTCCAATTTCTTGTATTTGAAAGCAGTCTTAAAAAAGATTGACGCTGAAGTTATATGGGCGAAAACTGGGCTGGAAGCCGTGGAAGTGGTGGGCTCAAATAGCAATATCGACCTGATATTGATGGACATGATGATGCCTGAGATGAATGGCTATGAGGCAGCCTCAATCATCAAGCAATCTAATCCCAATATTAAAATTATTGCGCAAACAGCTTTTGCCATGTCGGATGACCGAGAAAAAACCCTACATTGCGGTTGTGATGAGTATATTGCCAAACCCATCAGATCAGGCGAATTGCTTGCGCTCATCGAGCGAGTGATGGCAAAATAAAGAAAACAAGCATACATGAGCAAACAATTGCTTCTAGACAAAAGATATCTGCGCATGGCGAAAGTCTGGGCGGAAAACTCCTATTGCACCCGCCGTCAGGTAGGTGCTTTGTTGATTAAAAACAAGATGATTATCTCCGACGGATATAATGGCACGCCCTCGGGATTTGAAAATTGCTGCGAGGATGAGGACTCGGGGCGCACTAAGCCCTATGTGCTGCATGCCGAGGCGAACGCCATCAGCAAGGTGGCAAAGTCGAACAATAGCAGCGAAGGAGCAACGATGTATGTAACCTGTTCGCCCTGTTTGGAATGCTCGAAGCTGATTATCCAAGCTGGAATTAAGCGAGTGGTCTTTCTCGATAACTATCGCATGGAAGATGGCATTGAGCTGTTGAAGCGTGCCAATATCGAAGTGGTGCAGGTAGATATTTAAAATCAATTACGAACTTTCAATTACGAATTACGAACGGGTAGGAGTCAATTCAACCCCCTTAATTCACAACTCCAGAAATGAATAAGAAAACATCCATTGTTTTACCCTTGATAATCGCCGTGGCGATAGTCCTCGGCATGTTTATCGGTCGAGCCTTAACTTATCGCTCAGGATCGGCTATCCTTAATGACTTGCGGAAATATTCGAGTGCTAATAAAATAGACGCTGTATTGCAGCTCATCAGCAGTTCTTATGTCGATACGATTGACGCTCGGAAGTTGCAGGAGGATATTATCCCTGTCTTTTTGGAAAAACTCGACCCTCACTCGGCATATATTCCCGCCAAAGATATGCGGGAGATTTCACAAGAAATGAGTGGGAACTTCGGAGGAATAGGGGTGCAATTCTCAATTCAAAGCGACACGGTGCGTGTGATAGACGTCATCTCAGGAGGTCCTTCGCAGAAATTAGGCATTTTGCCCGGCGATCGAATTACAATTGTGGATGACTCGCTGATTGCAGGTGTGGGCGTGGAAAATGAAACGGTGATGAACCTTTTGCGTGGCGAAAAAGGAACGAAAGTGAAAGTGGGAGTCGAACGTAAGAATATCAACGATGTGATTTGGTTTGACATCACTCGTGGCGAGATACCTTTATATAGTGTCGATGTTAATTTCATGGTCGATGACACCACTGGATATATTAAAGTAAGTCGCTTCGCCGAAAAAACGCATCGCGAGTTTGTTGATGCCTGCGAAAATGTCATTAGCCAAGGTGCTACTCAATTTATCATCGACTTGCGGGGAAACCCCGGGGGATACCTCACGGCTGTCATTCGCATGGTTAACGAGTTTCTGCCCAAAGATGCCATGATTGTTTATACCGAAGGACGTGCGCGCGCTCGTCGTGAAAGCCGAGCCGACGGCTCGGGGCGATTTCTCAATCAGCGTGTGGTAGTGCTGATTGATGAATATTCAGCATCAGCAAGCGAGATTTTCTCGGGCGCTTTGCAAGATAACGACCGTGCGGTGATTGTCGGTCGCCGCTCCTTTGGCAAAGGACTGGTGCAAGAGCAAGTGCCCTTCACCGATGGCTCAGCATTGCGATTGACGGTGGCACGTTATTACATCCCGAGTGGGCGATGTATTCAAAAACCATATGCCGAAGGGGAAACAGAATACCGGATGGATATTTTTAATCGCATGGCGCATGGCGAGCTTTCGCAAGTCGATAGCATCCACTTTTCCGATTCGCTGCGCTATGAAACGCTCAACAAGCGAGTGGTCTATGGTGGCGGAGGAGTGATGCCCGATTTGTTTGTCCCTATTGACACCACCGGATATAGCGACTATTTCTCGCAAGTCATTCAAAAGGGGCTGACTTATCGCTTCGCAATTGACTATGTGGATGCGAACCGCAAAGAGATGCAGCAATTCACCACCGCACAAGAAATAGAAAGATATCTGAAAAAAGAGCAGATTCTCAATCGGTTTGTTGAGTATGCACGCCAAGAGGATGTGCCTCGCAGCACTCAAGGGCTGAAGGAGTCAGGTGAAATTATCGAAAGGCAAGTGATGGCATATATTGCACGAAATATGATTGGCGAAGTGGGATTTTATCCGATTATTCAGGAAATGGACAATGTGATGCACGAGGCAGAACACCTGCTGAGCAATGAAAATGCTTATGAAGATTATCTCTTAAATGTTTCAACGGATGAAGAATAATGTTTCAATCGGCGCATTGCTAATTGCGCTATTGCTTGGCATTGGTGCTCAAGCGCAGACGATAATCGTGGTCGAAAACTTAGGCGCTGATACCATCGGCGTGAAATGCGACACGACAATTGTTAAGCTAGGACGGCTGTCGCTTCAAGTGGGGCAAAGTGCGCCTCAAGATAACAATTCAACCAACACATGGGTGAAAGTGGCAAGAGATGAACGCCCCTTGCGATTTAATGGACATTGGGCAGCTTTTCAGATGGGAGTCAATGGCTTCGCCAATGCTGATTATAGCATGTGTGCCCCCGTGGAGGGCGTGCCTACTGAGTTTATGGAAGTGCGCCAAGCGGCTTCCTATGAGGTGAATTGGAATATTCTCGAATGGAATGTTGCGCTGACACCTCAGAAGAATTTCGGGCTGGTGTCGAGCATGGGGATTAGTTGGAATAATTATAAATTCGACAACCGTGTGAGTATTAATAAAGACAGCGAGGGCAATATCTATCCTTTTGCGGTGTCGGGTGAAAGCTTCAAAAAATCGAAGTTAATGCTGTGTTATCTCACAGTGCCTTTGCTGGTGGAATATCAATTCCCTGTCAATGACGGTCGAAGCAAAATGTTTGTCAGCGCTGGAGTAGTGGGCGGCTTGAATGTCAAATCGCTCACCAAAATCAAAGCCGACCACACCAAAAGTAAAGACCGAGGTAGTTTGGCTATCGAGCCATTCAAGGCATCGGGCATGTTGCAAGTCGGGGGAAATAATGTGTCTTTTTATGCCACTTATAGCTTCACCGAACTATTCAGAGAGGGCAGAGGACCCGAGCTGACGCCATTCAGCGTTGGGGTGAGCTTGCTCAATTTGTGGTAGGCGCAGCAGGCGGCGCCTGCAATTAATTGTGAATAACTCAACAAAACGACTATTTTTTTTCGGAAAACTTTCGTGTTTAATAGAAAATGCCTAGTTTTGCAAAACTTTTTCGATACTAATGAGTGGAATATCAACATACAACATCGCTTTCAAGGGCTTAGCTCTAGGTAAAACCGTGTTTGACTATACGATAGGTAAGCGATTTTTCGATTATTTCGACGGCGGTATTGTGAGTGAAGGCGACGTGGCGGTGCAAGTGGCGCTAGAAAAACAAAGTAATTTGCTGACTTTAGACTTCACTATCGCAGGAGTGGTGCAGGTGGCGTGCGATCGTTGCTTGGACATTTATCCCGAGCCGATAAAAAGCAAGGCGACGGTCTATGTGAAGTATGGCGAGGATAGCTATGAGGAGGGCGATGATGTGATTTGGGTGGATGTCAATGAAAGCCAAATCAATGTGGCGCAGATGATTTATGACTATATCCTGCTAGCCTTGCCGATTAGAATGGTTCACCCCGAGGATGAGCAAGGCAATAGCCAATGCAATCCCGAGATGATTGAAAAATTAGAGAGTTTAAATTACCTCCCCGAAAACGATGAAGAGGAAATCACGGATTCGAGGTGGGACGAATTGAAAAAATTATTAGAAACAGATAAAAATTAGAGTAAGATGGCACATCCTAAGCACAAAACATCGAAAGCGAGAAGAGATCAAAGACGTTCTCATCACCATGCAGCGCTTCCAACTTTGGCTACATGTTCAAATTGTGGAGCAACTGTAAAATATCACACCGTTTGTGGCGAGTGTGGTTACTACCGTGGTAAATTAGCAATCGAGAAAAATGTAGCAGTTTAATTCGCTGCAAAATGAGCTTCCCTTTTTTGAGGGATGCTTCTACGATATAAACCAAAGTGCGAGCTTTGGTTTTTTCGTTTTTAGAGAAATCCTCTTCTGTGAGAATGAAAAAAGGGAACATCGAAGCTGTAGCTTCAATGCTCCCTTGAGTTATGAGCGGTTTTGAAAATCTAGTTTATTCCTCGCAACTTCTTTTCCCAAGCCCATGCGCTTGCCAAGGTTTCTTCGAGTCCTTTTTCAGCTTTCCAGCCTAGTTCGGTGGTGGCATAAGAAGTGTCAGCCCAGATTTTTTCGATATCACCTGCACGGCGACCGACAATTTCATAGTTTAACTTCACGCCCGAGGCTTTTTCAAAGCCTTTCACCAATTCAAGCACCGAATAGCCATTGCCTGTGCCAAGGTTGAAGATTTCATAATTCGCCTTGTTGCGATTTTCAAGCAATCGAGCAATAGCCACCACGTGAGCCTTCGCTAAATCAACCACGTTGATGTAGTCGCGAATGGCCGACCCGTCGGGCGTGTCGTAATCATCGCCAAAGACGCTGATTTTCTCGCGAATGCCTGCGGCGGTCTGCGTGATGAAAGGTACTAGGTTTTGAGGAACGCCCACAGGAAGCTCGCCAATCAGACCCGAAGGATGCGCTCCGATGGGATTAAAATAGCGCAAGGCAATGGCTTTAAGCTGTGGATAGGCGGCAATCGTATCGCTCAAGATGTCTTCATTTACTCGCTTGGTGTTGCCATAAGGTGATTCGGCATCTTGACGAGGCGTTTGCTCGGTAACAGGCAATACGTCGGGCTGACCATAGACGGTGCACGAAGATGAGAATACAATATTAGGAATATTGTAATCCAACTGGCATTGCAAGATGTTAATCAGCGATTGCAGGTTGTTGCGGTAATACATCAAAGGTTTTTGCACCGATTCGCCCACTGCTTTTGAAGCCGCAAAGTGAATGATGGCATTGATGTCTTGATTTCGTTGGAAGAAATCATTGGTTTTCTCCGCAATCGAAAGATCGAACTGCTCGAAAACAGGCTTTATGCCTGAGATTTTTTCGATGCTATCTAGCACGGAGATGTCAGAGTTTGACAAATCATCAACGATAATCACCTCGTAGCCTGCTTGCTGAAGTTCTACGACGGTGTGTGAACCAATGTAGCCGGTTCCGCCTGTTACTAATACTTTCATTTGCGTATTTTTTTGAGTACATGGATTAAATAGCTGCTAAATTACAAAATTCCTTGGCATCAAAAAAGAAAAGAGAAATTATCTCTTCGAAGCATCTCAAAAATTTACATCGGGTGATGTCCAATAAATCAAGCAACTGCAAAATAATGCAACTCTTTTTTCAATCGAGGGCTATTAATCATCGACTTTTTGTTGTAAGTTTGCATCAGAAAAGAAAGAATTAACACGTGAATATATTAGCCTACATCGAAGAATTATTATTGCTGAATGACTGTGTGATTATCCCAGAGTTTGGCGGTTTTATTGCCAATTATAGCCCTGCTACTGCTGTGGGGAGCAGCTTTGCTCCTCCTAGTAATGTGTTGAGTTTTAATGGTAAGCTTAATTTCAATGACGGGCTGCTCATCAATCATGTTTCCACCGAGGAAAACATCTCTTATCTCTCAGCAAAACATCGGGTGGAAGCTTTGGTGGCGGAGATGAACTGCCGATTGACCGAAGGCGAAACAATAGAAATCCCTGCCGTGGGCAGTCTGCAATATGACGAGCAGCGACAAGTGATTTTCACTGCTGCTGCTAGCCGAAATATCAATGCGTATGGATTGAGCGATTTTACTTATCAAAGCCTTTTGGGCGAAAGACTTCGCTCGACAATGCCCAAGCGTGTCGATGCTCAAGCAATTCGTCCGCCCAAAAAAGTCCTTCGTCGAGCTTTGTGGGCGACGCCCCTATTAATAGTATTGTTTGCAATTCCGTTTCGCTCGGAGCTAGTCAATCTTCAAGAATCTAGCGTGCTTCCCATCGAACGTTCGGAAGTGGCGGAAGCCGCTCCGATAGTTGCTGAAGAACAGCCTGAGACAATCGCTCCAACGCTTGAAGCTGAAACGCCAAAGGTTGAAGCCGAAGCGCCGGTGGTTGAAGCCGAAGCGCCAATTGTGAAACAGGAAGCACCAATGGTTAAGCAAGAAGCGCCCGCCGCGCCAAAGGCGGAGGTTGCAAAAAAAGAAAAGCCGATTGTAGGCAATCGGTATCATATAATCGCAGGGGCATTTGCTGAGCGAAGAAATGCTGATAAGTTGGTGGAATCGTTGTGCGCAACAGGTCTGGAAGCGCAAAATATCGGAGTCGTGAGCGGAAAGCATTATGTGTCGGCAAGTTCATTTGCTACTATCGAAGAAGCGCGAGAGGCTAATCAAGTCCTTGCAAGAAGCTATCGCTCGCTTAGTGGCGCATGGGTGTTTACCGATAATCGCTAGGGCGATTGTCGGTCTTTAATTTTTATAAGTCCCCTTAAGCAATCAAATGGGTAAAATTTGGAATATAAAAGAACGCGCAGACGTGAATGTGGTCAAGCATTTGTCGGCAGCTTTAAATGTCAATATGGTTATTGCAAACCTATTGGCACAGCGTGGCGTTACGACCTTCGAGGAAGCTCGGACTTTTTTCCGACCCAAGCTAGAACATCTGCACGACCCCTTTCTGATGAAAGATATGGATCGGGCGGTGCTTCGACTAGAGCAGGCGATCGAAAACAAAGAACGCATCTTGATTTATGGCGATTATGATGTTGATGGCACCACCTCCGTGGCTTTAATTTATCAGTTTCTGCGCACTCGAGTAGAACACTTAGTTTATTATATCCCCGACCGATATACCGAAGGGTATGGAATCTCCAATCAAAGCATCGAATATGCCAAAGAGCAAGGCGTGTCGCTAGTGATTGCGCTTGATTGCGGAATAAAAGCGGTGGGCAAAATCCAAAAAGCCAAGAGCTTGGGCATTGATTATATTATCTGCGATCATCACACGCCCGATGTGGAAATCCCGCAAGCTGCGGCTGTGCTCGACCCCAAGCGCGTGGATTGCGCCTATCCCTATAAAGAACTTTCAGGCTGTGGTGTCGGCTTCAAGCTGATTCAAGCCTATTCTAAGCGCAATGATATTCCGACCATTGAGCTTTACGACCTGCTCGACTTGGTGGTGGTGAGCATTGCTGCCGACATTGTGCCCGTAACGGGTGAAAACAGAGTGCTCGCATATTATGGGCTGAAGAAGCTCAATGAGAATCCAAGTACCGGACTGAAAACAATCATGAAGCTATCGAATATCGGTAGTGCCGAGCTGACTTTGAGCGATGTGGTGTTTAAAATTGGTCCTCGATTGAATGCCTCGGGGCGCATTGAGCATGGCAAAAGTTCGGTTGATTTGCTTGTGATGAGCGATAGCGCCGAATCCTCGAAGCTCGGCGAAGAGATTGACTCCTTTAATGAAATACGCAAGACGCTCGACCGTAATATCACCCAAGAGGCGCTCGATATGATTAAGCACGACCCGCTGCAAGCGGAGCGACTATCAACAGTGCTTTATAATCGGGATTGGCATAAAGGGGTGGTGGGCATTGTGGCATCTCGATTGACGGAACACTATTATCGTCCGACAGTTATCCTCACCGAGTCGAATGGCTTGGCGACAGGCTCAGCACGCTCGGTGCATGGCTTCGACCTTTATGAAGCAATTGGGCAATGCTCCGACTTGTTGGAGTCGTATGGCGGACATATGTATGCCGCAGGCTTGACGATGAAGATTGATCGCATCCCTGAATTTACACGTCGTTTTGAGGAAATCGTAGCAAGAAGCATCGAGGAGGAGCAAAAGGTTGAGGTGATAAAGGCCGATTCGAGGCTGTCGCTTTCGGATATTAATGATAAGTTTTTTCGCATCTTGAAGCAATTTGAGCCTTTCGGACCCGGAAACTCTCGCCCTATGTTCATCAGTGAAAATGTGATTGACTATGGCTATGCCAAGTGCGTGGGAAAGGAAGGCGAACACTTGAAGCTTGATGTTGCCGAGCTCAACGATAGCACAATCCGCATTCCTGCGATTGCTTTTAATTTGGCACGAAAATATGACATTGTGGAGCAGGGGATTCCCTTTGATATCCTCTATGCTATTACCGAGAATGAATATCGTGGTCGCCGAAATTTACAACTCCAGATTAAGGACATTGATTCTCGATTGCTCTAGCCTAATTGGAATGAGCCGCACTCTTATTTCACGCTCTTGCCCACTTTCCAATTGAATGTCGATTGCAATGCGGCACGTCCCCTCATTGGGAGCGTCATAGCTATTCTCCGACGCGTTGTCGAGCACCGACAGACGAACATCCGCAAGGCTTTGAATTGTCAGACGCGCACATTTCCCTTCTTGATGAAGCTCCACCAAGTGGTCATTTATCACCTTCGGCTTTGCTGAAGTTACCATTGTCCATCTCACTGTGCTTGGGGCATCGCCCGCTTTCAGCTGGTCGATGATTGAGAGATACTGCTCATCTATTAATGCAATTTCTCGCTGAGCGCTTGCCAGCTCACCACCAAAAAGCTCAGTCATGTCGAGCGAAGCTCCCAGTTTTTCGGAGTCGGAATAAACTTCAGTGATAGGCACGAAGCCATTGGCGACATGCTTTTTGCCATTCACGGTAAGCGTGTTGTGGGCGAAGTTGTTGTATCGGAAGACGTCCCAGCGCTGCCCGTCTTGCGAGGAGTTCCAGATGTTCACTTTTTCTTTTTCGAGCGAATAGTATTCTTGCAGTCCGAGGTCTTGAGCCCAGCGCAGTCCGAGGGCGTCAAACACAAAAGAGCCTGCATCCATGTGCCCATGGCTTGTGGTGGCTTTTCCGCCTTTTATTCCGAGATAAAAACCGCGGTCATCGTGCTCCCACTCGGTACGAATAAGCACCACGGGAGTTCGTCCATTTCCTGTCCATATTTTTGTCGTTGGCGCGCTGAGTTCGTCCATTTTGAATTGTGCGCCATAGATAGGTATCAGTGGGAGAAAGCGTGTTTCTTCGCTCGAAAAGGAAAGTTTTTCTTGGTTGAAGAGGAGCTTTTCATTCCAAAGAAGGCTTGCATCTTGCGTTTTATTGGCAAACCAATACATGGCAGGAAGCGAGAGCGGATTTTCGCGCGAGTCGCTAAAGTTGAAGCATTTTCCACTTTTCCCCACCATGAATTGCATGTATTGTGTGGAGGCGAAAAATCCTTCGGCATCAGAAAGTCCGGCATCGGAGCCGAGGGCTGATTCGAGCGCTGCGCTTAGGAGCACTTGAAAAGTTGTGCCATATCCCCAATAGATATATCCTTCGGGATAGACCCCGTCGGGAGCGTAGATTTTCAGTGCTTTATCGACGGTTGTCAGCGCTCGTTCGATGATTTCTTGGGCGTATTCAGGTTCTTCGTCCAATAGCGCAAGTGCGCCATAGACCAATCCCGAGTTGCACACCTGATTCCAGTTGTTGGAAGCGCGTAAGAAATTATTGTATTGTTGAACCTTTGAGGGTTCAAATCCATTGTTGATGATGGCATTTTTTGCGAGTTTTTTGGTGCTTGAAGAAAGCTCGTCAAACAGCCAGTCATAGCCAATGGCGACAGCCATTGTCATTTCGCCAGCATCGAGGAAGTGGGAGGGATTCCAGTCGTCGAAAGAGCAGACTGCAATCATCTCTTGCTCGGCACGAAGGGCATATTTGCGCTCGTTGGTCATTCGATAGGTATAGGAAAGATAAAAGATGCGGCGGAAAGCCTCGCGCGAGACTGCCAACAGTCGCATGCCTTGCTTTTCATAGCTCAGCGTGGGGTTGTCGATGATGCTATCAGAGCATTGCAAGAGATAGTGGTGTAGGCGAAGAATGTCGGGGTTGTCTTGCAGCTTTGCCATCACTTCGACTTCCTCCCCGTGAGTCATCAGCAATCGGGGATGATTGGTGAGTTTAGAGTAGTCGAGCTTTTGCGAGAATGCGGGAAGAATTAGCAGAAAGCATAGAGCGGAGAGGATGGTTTTGTGCATGATATTGTTTTTAACTGCATTGAGGTTCTGCAAATATAGTTATAATATCGAACAAATGAGCTTCTGTAAGTTCGAGATTTGGTAAATCGAATACTCGATTTACTCGGGTTGAAACAAATCCCCTCAAATCGAGTACTCATTTTTGAGCTACCAATTATTTTCAGCTTAAAAGCGATTTCTCTGAGCACTAGATTTTTTTGGTGTACATATTAAATATCAAATATTAATTGTTACATTTGCATCAAACGAAAACATCATGGATAATCTTAAGTGCAAATTTGACGAAGCGGATCAAATCTTTTCTTTCCTTTGGGAGGGAAAAATGACCGGTCAGGACATTATTGATTCAGCCTTGTTGGGCGTGATTCCTGAGGGGTGCAAGCGAGTGATTTGCAACCATGTGAATGCCGATATTGTCGGCATGCCGAGTGATTTCAGAAAAGTGGGAAGCTTTTTTCAGGAAAATATGGGTTTGTTTGACAGCTGTCGTTTTGCGGCAGTCATCGAAACACCCGCTGCTGCGGCTGCCTATTCGCTCATCATCAACATGGTTCATCATCGGAATTATCGTTTGTTTTCCACCGAAGAAGCTGCCAAGAAGTGGCTGAAGGAATTGCCGATTTAAAAGGTGTCTTTGATGCTGTTGGCAAACTCTTAGTTTCCCCCAAATCAAAATAATGTTTAATTATTCTTGTGCCTAGCAAAACATTAGTATTTTTACGGCTTCAGAAAAATAAAACAAATATGGAACAAGAAAATCAGACACCAACCTCCAACACATCCTTTACGCCAAACCGCAGAGAGCTTGAAGAGGTGAGAGAAAAAAGCAAGAAATTAAATCTAATTGTAATCATCTTGGCGGTGGTCTTAGCAGCAGTTATTGTGCTGTTTATCATTCAATATAATAAGTCGAATAAACTCAATCAGTTTCTGAATGCACAGAAGACGGAGTTGCAAACCGAATTAGCGTCGATGGTGGCGAATTACGACACGCTTAAGACTGCTAATGACACGCTCAACCTTCGTCTTTATTCGGCACAAAGCGAGGTGAAAGACTTGCTCGAGGAGATGAACCAAGTGAAGAAAACGAGCTATGCGCAAATTTCTAAATATCAGAAAGAGATTGGTTCGCTTCGTGAAATCATGCGCAATTATGTGGTGCAGGTCGATTCGCTCAATCAGCGTAATAAAATCTTGATGGCAGAAAATGCGCAGGTGAAGCAAGATTATGCCAAGATTCAAAATAAAAACCAACGACTAGAAAAGCAAAAAGAGGAGCTTTCGCAGGTGGTGAAGCAGGCTTCACAACTAGAGGCACGAAACATTGTCGTTTTGGGGCTTAATTCACGAGGCAAGGAAACAGCGAATGGCTCGCGCGCCGAGCAATTGCAAATTCAGATGAATCTGAGCAAAAACCTCACCGCTAAAAGAGGTGCTAAAAGCGTCTATGTGCGCATTCTTCGTCCCGACCAAGTGCTTCTTGTGCCCAAATCGGGCGGCACTTTCCGCTATGAGGATTTGGATATTCCTTATTCTGCCGCTCGTGAAGTTACCTATGAAGGCAATGAATTGCCATTAAATATCTATTGGAACAATGAAGGCTTCGAGCCTTTCATGGAGGGCAACTACACCATTGATGTGTTTGCCGATGGCGATAATATCGGAACGACCACATTTTCCTTTAAGCGATAAACCAAAAATCAAATACAACTAAATGAGGAATTCAAATGCGTCGTTCCTGCAAAGCAAGGAACATTTTCACATTCTCGATGGACTGCGAGGGATAGCAGCCCTTGTGGTCGTCGTTTTCCACTTTATGGAGTGGATTGAGGGAGACTTCACCAAAAACATCATTGGTCATGGCTTTTTAGCTGTCGATTTTTTCTTCTGTCTCTCGGGCTTTGTCATTGCCTATGCTTATGACAACCGCATGCCGCAGATGGGATTTAAGAAATTCTTTGTTGCTCGCTTGATTCGCTTGCATCCGCTTGTCATCTTGGGCACGGTGCTGGGTGTCATCGCTTTGTTTGCAGACCCTTTTGCCAACCATGCTGAGGGTTATTCATTGCTAGGCATGCTGTTGATTGTGCTTTGCTCGCTATTTATGATTCCCTATCCAGTGATGGAAGAGCGCTTTTTCAACCTTTTCAGTCTGAATGCTCCGTCATGGTCGCTTTTCTGGGAATACATTGCCAGCATTGTCTATGGGCTGATATTAGTTCGCTTGCCACGCAAGGTGACAGGCTTCTTGCTTGTGCTTTCTGCTGCTGGACTGTTGTGGATAGGGCATAGTGCGGGCAATACCATCGGAGGATGGGATGGCAGCACCTTCTGGCACGGCGGTGTTCGAGTGAGCTTTTCGTTTCTAGCGGGGCTATTCATCTATCGCTCGGGCTGGATTATCAAGAATAAACTTGGATTTATGGGTGTTTCGCTATTGCTTGCCTTAGCGTTTTTCACTTCGTTCATCACGCCTAGTTGGATTACAGAGTGCGTCATCGTTATGCTTTATTTCCCCTTGATTGTTTCGCTTGGGGCGGGCTCGATTTTAAGACCCTCGACAAAGAAAACCTGCGTTTTCATGGGAAATATCTCCTATCCACTCTACATGACTCACTACGCTTTCATTTGGATTTTCGGGCACTATCTCGAAAGTCAAAGCCCTTCGCAAGGCGAATTGGCGTGGGTGGTTTCGCTCGGCACAATCGGCATGGTGATTTTCGCATGGCTAGCGATGAAGTTTTACGACACGCCCGTGCGTAATTTCTTGAAAAAGAAATTTAGCTGATAAAAGATTTAAACTAAAAAACGTCCATACTTGCATCAAGTATGGACGTTTTTTTGAGTGTTGCAGAAAACGACTAAAACAACGAGCGAATGCCAATCAGCTCTTTCGCTTCTTTCAGCGTGGCGGCAGCCGACACACGGGCTTTCTCGGCGCCCATCTTTGCCACACGAGCCAGATAGGCTTCGTCGGCGAGAATGTCCACAATGCGCTCACGGATTGGCGTGGTGAAGTTGATGATGTCTTCCGCCAATTGTTTTTTCAAATCGCCATAGCGGATGCTACAATCGTTGTAGGCGGCATCGAAATGCTGCACCGCCTCGGGGGTGCTCACAATGTCGAGCAAGGTGAAGAGGTTTTGGATCGCCTCAGGTTTTGCTGAATTGGGAGCTGTCGGACCAGCATCGGTCAGCGCGCTCATCACCTTCTTGCGGATTGATTTAGGCTCTTCAAACAAAGCAATTGCATTTCCTTCCGACTTGCCCATTTTGCCGCTTCCATCGAGCCCCGGGATTTTAATCATCTCTTCGCCCTCTGCTACAAAGGGGCGAGGAATCGGGAATAATTCATGCTTATACATGCGATTGAATCGACGTGCAAAGGTGCGAGCCATTTCTAGGTTTTGCTCTTGGTCTTTGCCCACAGGCACCAGTTGCGCTTTGTGAATCAAGATATCAATCGCCATCAGCACCGGATAGGTGAGCAGCCCTGCATTCACATTATCGGGGTTCTTGCGTGCCTTATCTTTAAAAGAAGTGGTGCGCTCAAGCTCGCCGAGATAGGCGTTCATATTCAGATAAGTGTAAAGCTCCGTTACTTCGGGCACATCGCTTTGGATGAAGATGGTTGATTTCTCGGGGTCGATTCCACAGGCGAGATATTCCGCCAGTACCTGTTTCACATTGTTTTGGAGGTTTCCCGGAGTGGGGTGAGTGGTGAGCGAGTGTATGTCGGCGATAAAAAAATAACAATTAAAGTCTTCCTGCATCTTCAAGAAGTTTTGCACGGCGCCAAAATAATTGCCCAAATGCAAGTTCCCAGTCGGGCGAATACCACTAACTACAATAGGTTTATTCATGATTACATCTTATTTAGAAAGGGGGCAATGTGCCTCCCGTTTCACAAAAGTAGCTTACTTGCACGAAAACTAAAACTAATTGCGTGGAAAAGTTGGATAATTGTGTCTGAGGACAGTGCTGAATGTTGTGAGGAAAGTTTTATTTGCCATCTAAAATTAAGAAATAAGGAAAAATCATAGCGAGTATTTCAGTAATTCGATATATTTTAATAGATTTACCGTCCTAGGACAAACTAATAGACAGAATGGATTAATCTCGAATGGGCTCCGACCAATACATATTACATCTTTTAAAGACGGATAAGCAGCAAGGGTTTAGATTGCTGTTTGACCGTTATTATCGACCTATGTGTGTGTTTGGAGGCAAGTTTATCAACAATCTCGACACGGTGGAGGATATTGCGCAAGAGATTCTGATGCATATTTGGAATTGCAATTCCTTTGATCGCTTTAGCAATTTGAAATCTTATCTTTTCACCTCGGTGAAAAACAAATGCATTTCAGCCCTAAAGAAAGAGTCATTGTTGAGCTTGAATGATAGCGAGCTTTCGTGGGAGAAAGATTTGTTTATCCAAGAAGACCAGTCGGAGATTCTCGAAGCGCAGATTTGTCAGATTACCAAGGCTATTGAGGAGCTTTCGCCCGCCTGTCAGGAAGTGTTCAAAATGGTGGCGCTCGATCGGTTGAAATACCGCGAGGTGGCTGCCGACCTTGATATCTCCATCAATACCGTTAAAAGTCAGGTCAAAAAAGCCTATCGGCTCATCAATGCCAAGCTGTCTCTTTCCTCGCTCCTGATTTTTTCTTTCTGGCAGCATTTCTAGCCTGAATTATTCCAGCTCCAATCGTTCTATTTCCTCTTTAGCCAAGCCCGTAACGGTCATGATAGCATCAAGAGACATTCCGCTGGCTAACATGGTGCGAGCCACTTTGGCAATGCCTAGCGCTTCGCCTTCGGCACGTCCTTTCTCCAAGCCCTCTGCACGCCCTTCTGCACGCCCTTTCTCCCGACCGATCACTTCGCCTTCGACAAAGCCATCGGCATGTGCGGTGTTTACAATATTTATCGTGTCGCGATATTGTTTCAAGCTCCTTTCATACACATGATATTCTTCCAGCGAAAACTTAGCCAATTCGGCGGCTTCAAAAAACTGGATGAAGATTCTCTCTCGCAGGCTTTCAGGGATGCGCTCCAAGCGACTGAGGTTTTTAATCACATAGAGCCACTTGTCGAAGCGAGTTTCTAGTTCGTCGATGCCCTTTTTAAACTTGGGCATTTCGAGGTAGATGTATTGCAATTTGTCGGAAAACACCTCGTTAGTAAAGTCGTTTTTCAGCTTCACATTGTGTCGATATTCCGGATTGTTTTTGTATTCCTCAAAGACAAAATCGAGGATCGCAATGGTGTAAACTTTATTCAGCTTGAAATCCCAGTGATTGCGTTTCCCTTGTTCCACAATGGGAAAGGCGGAATAAAAGATGGTGCGATCTTTGAAGTTGTCTTGCT
>JBKECD010000085.1:0-10688 GCA_047974225.1 Mangrovibacterium sp. | reverse complement strand
GTTGGCACAGCGTTTACTTTTATCTTCTGCGCTTTGGTGTGAATTTCCGTGGGCACACCTTTATAGTCGCCCTCGGGTGGCGTGTTGGCGGTGATGTTTAGCGAGGGAATCGTGAGTTCGCCCTCCACAAAAGGATAGACCACATAATAAAACGTGAGCGTGGCATATTTCTTCTTGTTGATATAACTGGTGCTGGGCGTGGTCTGCGTGTAGGGCAAGATGAAGGCGTTGTCGACTTGCAGGTTTTGGAATTGCAAGGGCGAAGTGAACCATGTGGTGGTGTGCACCGAAATGCTCACTTTGAAAGGCTGCCGCACCACGCCTTCGCGCGGACTGACACTCACTTGCGCAAAGCAAGATTGCGCGTGGGCGTTGCTCGCTTGAATTGCCAATAGGGCGAATAGGATTAGGTGTAGGTGTTTTTTTAAAGTACTCAAGTGCTCAAGTACTCGAGTGCTCAAGTGCGAAGCCAATTCATCATTCATAATTCATCATTCATAATTACCACCCCATCAGGGAACTGTTTTTTATACTGATATTTAAATCTTCTGCTGAGGAACTCCTGAGGGTCTTCGGAAATGCCTTGCATGAGGATGTTGGCGGGCAATTTCTCTTTGCCGAGCTTGAAAT
Organism: Mangrovibacterium sp.; assembly: GCA_047974225.1. Lineage (GTDB taxonomy): Bacteria > Bacteroidota > Bacteroidia > Bacteroidales > Prolixibacteraceae > JBKEDC01. Next base: position 10,058 of record JBKECD010000085.1, on the reverse strand, counting down.
CCTCGGGCACTTCTTCTAGTTCCTCCGCCTTGCTCTTGCCCGATTCCACTTCATCGGCTATCCGCTTGCCATCTTTAGGGAGTTCATCCACTTCGGTGTCGGAGGTCAATTCATCGTCTTTGCTTTTGGCTTCTTGGGCTTCAAATTTTTCTTTTTTCTTGTCTTCTTCGTCCATGCGAAGCACATCGCTGCCGCCCCACTCGATGGAATCCGCCTGCATTTTGTTGTGCTTAGTCTGCTGAAGCCATGCTTGAAAAGCGGCATTGTCGGGTTCTTTTTCCGAAGCCAATTCAATCACCTCCAAAGCACGCTGATAGTCGCCCAGTTGCGAATAGCACAAGCTGAGGTTGAAGAGCGAGTTTGCCGAAGAATCTTGTTCGAAGATTTGCGCGGCGGCATCATAGTTTCCAGCCATGAAATACGCCACACCTTTGTGCATCGGCGATTGAAATTCATCGGCTGCGGCATCATATTCACCGGCATCATAGAGCTGCTGCGCATGATAGTCGGGCGTTTGCCATAGGTCTTTCCACTCTTGCGACTGACAGCTGGTGAGCGCAAAGCCAATGACGCAATAAGGAATCATCCACCCTCGGCGAAACCAAAAAGGCATCACCAGCACAATGACAATAATGAAGAGATAGCCCATGTCGTCCCAATCTTCGGCACTCAGTTCGGCATCATCGGTGAAGTAGAGGTTTTGACTGATTCGCTTCGCCAAAAGCTGCATATCAGACTTGTCGAGCGTGGGCGTATTGACGGTAATCTTGGGGTGCTTCGAGAGGTCAATCAGCACTTGGGGGTCGAGCTTCGAAATGACCACATTGCCGTTGGCATCGGTGGCTGGCTTCTTCTGCTTGTTGATGGGCACTTGCGCTCCCACGAGCGAACCTAAAGCCAAAATTTCCACTCGATGAATCGTGCTGTCGGCAAATTGGCGGATGAGTTCGGCTTCTTGCGCATGCAGCACATCGCTGACTATCAGCAGGGTGCTCGGAGCTTTCACTTTCAGCAGGGCTGAGTCGGCTTGCGCAATCATGGCTTGCAAGTTCGTGCCTTGCACCGGCATGATGGCGGGCTTAATGGCATCGAGATGGAGCTTCACCAGACTGTAATCATCGCAAGGCGGAACGACCAAGAAGGGCAATCCCGAATAGGCGTAAAGGCTCACTCGGGCACGTGGATTGGCATCGAGGAGGTCTTTGATTTTGAACTTAGCACGCTCCAAACGGTTGGGCTGCACATCTTCCGCCATCATCGAAAGCGAGGCATCGAGGGCAATCACCAGCTGCGCTTCATTTCGTTTGCCGGCTTCGTCCTTCATCTTCCATGTGGGACCAGCCAATGCCATGATGCTTAGCACCATCAAGACGACAAACATGATGACGGGGAAGCTCACCGATGCATGCCGTTCTTTGGTGAACATGTAGGGCTGGAGGGCAGGCGCAATCACTTTCTTCCACTTGTTTTTTTGCTTGGTGTTGAAGAGAATCAGCAGCAACGCCAATCCAGCCGGCACAAAAAACCATAGGCATTCGGGGCGGAGGAAGTGGAATTGTGTGGTGTTGAAGGATAATATGTCGGTTATTATTTCTCGCATCAGTCTTTTCTGTTTTTAGTCAATTTGATAATCGTTTGCACAAAAGTCATGAGTAGCGAAAGTAGCACTGCTGCCGCTAACGGATACATATATAATAGTGTCGTTGGCACATTGTCGTCGGCTTCATATTCCACCGGTTCGAGTTCGTTGAGCGTGCGATAGGCGGCTTGCAATTGCTCGGGGTCTTGCGCAAGGAAGTATTCTCCGCCGGTGGTTTCGGCAACATCTCGAAGCGTCTGTTCATCGAGTCCATCATTGCTTCCGGTGGGTTCGCCAATGCCGATGGTGTATATCTTGATGCTGTCTTGCGCAGCGGTTTTGGCAGCATCGAGTGGGAGCATTCCTCGTCCATCATCTTGCCCATCGGTGATAAGGAGCATGACTTTCTGCTGAATGGTGTCGCCCTCGAATATCTTCATGGAATAGCCAATCGCCTTGCCGATGCTGGTCATTTGCCCCGCCATGCCCACATCGGTTTGGTCGAGCATATAGTCCACCACCTGAATATCGGTGGTGAGTGGCACTTGGAGGTAGGCGTTTGTTCCGAAGAAGACCAGCCCTAGTCGGTCGCTTTGGCGTTGGGTGATGAACTCTTTGAGCACCGACTTCACGCCCTCCCAACGGGTGTGGGGTTCGCCCTCAATGTGCCAATCCTTGCTCGCCATGCTAAAGGAAATGTCGGCAGCAATGACAAAATTGCGTGCGGTTTTGACCTTCTTCTGCGGTTCGCCCACCAATCGAGGCGAGGCTAAGGCAGTGAGCAAAGAAAACCAAATGAGATAGAGGAATATCCACTGCCCCACATTGCGCCGGGAAATCCACGCTCGCTTGCTCGCCTTGCTTCCACTCGCCTCCTCTGCTTGGTGAAAGGTGGGAAAGCGCAAAGCTTCGGTGCGCTGCTTGAGCGGCGGCAAAAGCCAAAACACTAATAAAGGTAATGGCAAAAGTAGGTATGTGTATTTGTATGCTAGTTCGAACATAACATTAGGGATTAGGGGAGAGGGAGGAGGGAGGAGGGAGGAGGAGTTAGCTTCCTCTGTATTGCATTTATTATCTTACTTATTTCCGAAAGCAAATCAATCACCACAGATATATCATCATTGGTCAGGTAACCAACTCTTACGCAAAGTAGCAATTGAGTTTCCAACTCTGCCCTCGAACCTTTAGCCATTGCAAGAAATCGAGCATAATCTTTACTCGAATTTCGAGATTGCCCTTCTGCTATATTACTTGGTATTGACACAGCTGCTCGCCGCATCTGATCACTTAAAGCATAGGTTTCTTCTTTAGGAAGCAATTTCACCAACCTATAAATCTCAACTGTTGCATCCATTGCCTTTTGCCAAACTATAAGCTCCTTATAATCTTTTATCATATCCTCTTATTTAACTTATTTCACAACTCTTCCCTCTTCCCTCTTCCCTCTTCCCTCTTCCCTCTTATGCCCCAAAAACCACATTTCTGCAAGATTTTTAAACTCCTTCAACAACTCTTCATCTTTCTTTCCGCTATAAATAGCCTCTGCCATAGCTTCAAAAAGATGTGTTTCAGTGTAGGCGTTTTTCATCGTGGAGTTGAGAAAGATGAGCCATTCCACGCCTTGCAAGGCTGCCACTCGCTCACGCTCCCACAGTTTTAGGGCGGTGAGCTTCATCTGATGATTGATTTCAGCCATGCTGGTGCTGCTTTGCACTAGGCGAATGCCATCTCTTCGATATTTGTTCCGCTTCCACTTTCGCCAAAGCAGAAATGCAGCCAGCAAAACCGACAGCACAAGCAATCCCAGCACGATGCGCCAACCTAGCGTGTCGAATGAATAAGGGATGGTATTGGGTTCTATGATATTCATGGTTTGTTTTTTTAGTGCGAAGTGCAGAGTGCGAAGCCAACTCATAACTCATAACTCATAACTCTTCACCTGCTCCTCCACGCTTTCCGCTGTATTTAGTTGGATGGTCGGAATGCCATAGGTGCGCATCTCTTGCACGAAACTTTGGGCACTGCTATTCATCTGACTATCGTATTTTGCTTTGGCATCTTTCTTTGTCGATTGCCAAAAGAGTTGCATGTCGCCATCGCTGAGCACAAGTTTATCGTGCGGAAGCTGAAGTTCGAGTGCATCGTTGATTTTCACCAGCACCACATCGTTGTGGCGAGCCATATCAACGAGCTTCAACTTGCTTTCTTCGGAAACCTGATTAAAATCACTAATCACAAGCAACACATAATCATGCTTCACCACGCCAGCTGCTCGCTTCAAAGCTTTGGAAAGTAAGCCGGTTTCTTTGCCTATCAATTGGGGCGTTGCTGCGAGCTGCTCGGTGCGCACCACCAGTTCGTTGAAGTATTGCAACAAGGCTTTGCGACTGCGCTGCGGAATAAAGAAGGTGTCGCTATCGTTGCCATAGACCAATCCGCCTAGTCGGTCTTGATGATGCAGAATTTCAAAGGCTGCCATAGCAGCAAACTGACAGGCCAAGAAAGACTTCGTGTAAACCTTCGAGCCAAAAAACATACTCTGACTCAAATCGGTAATGATGAAGCATGGTCGCTCCTTTTCCTCGGTGAACACTTTGGTGTGGGTGATGCCTGTGCGTGCCGTTACTCGCCAATCAATGTTGCGAATGTCATCGCCTGCCACATATTGGCGTGCTTCCTCGAAGTCCAATCCTCGTCCGCGCATGTGCGACTTGTGCTTGCCGAGCAACAAGCTTTTCACTGGGCGACGCGATGAAATCCCCACCACAAACCGCTCCATTCTGAGCAAATCATTTAAAGTAGGGATAATAAAGCCCCCTCCAACTCCCCCTAGGGGGAGAGCCTGCGACCCCAGATTATGACGTTCCTTTTCTTTCATCTTTTCCACTTTTGTGTCTTTACCCTCCCCCTCGGGGGAGATGGAGGGGGCTTTTACACCGCTACTAGTTCCAAAATCCGATCAATCACCGTTTCCACCTTCACACTTGTGGCGTTCGCCTCATAGCTGAGAATCATCCGATGACGAAGCACATCATGAATGATAGCTCGCACATCATCGGGGGAAACAAAGTTCCGTCCGCTCAACCACGCTTTGGCACGAGCGCAACTGTCGAGAGCCAATGTGCCACGCGGACTAGCTCCAAAGTCAATCAGCTTCGACAAATCTGCATCATATTTCTCAGGGAAACGAGTGGCATCAATCAAATCCACGATATATTGCTCCACCGCATCGCTCACCTCCACCGCATCAATCTCTTGGCGAGCTTCGAGCACAACCGACTGCGGAATAGTTGGCTGCGCTTCCGCTCCTGCCTTAGCTTTCTCCCCGCGCACCAAGCGAAGCACCGCTTTTTCATCGTTCACCGAAGGGTATTCCACGAGAATCTTCATCAGAAAACGGTCGAGCTGCGCTTCGGGCAGCGGATAAGTTCCCTCTTGCTCCACTGGGTTTTGCGTGGCAAGCACCATGAAGAGTGGGCTCATCGGATAGGTCTTCCCAGCCACCGACACCTGCTTTTCCTCCATCGCTTCGAGCAATGCCGATTGCACCTTCGCCGGCGCACGGTTGATTTCATCAGCCAACACCAAATCGCTGAAGATGGGTCCGGCTTGAAACACAAATTTATCTTCCAACTCAGGTTGATAAATTTCTGAACCAGTAACGTCCGATGGCAGCAAGTCGGGGGTAAACTGAATGCGGCTCAACTCCGCATCAAGCTCCTTAGCGAGCGAACGCACCGCACGAGTCTTCGCCAACCCGGGCAGTCCCTCCAAAAGCACATTACCATTGGCTAGCAACGCCAACAAGATGCGTTCCACCAGTTTATCCTGCCCAATCACCGATTGATTCATGCGTGATTGGAGTTCTTTTATCTGCGCTAAATTATTCATGTCTATTCTTTTTATGCGAAACAGCAATATTTAAAACCGAACCGCCGATGTATTAATTCACAAAATTGAAGAAATTTACTTGCAATTGAAAACTTATCGCGTTAAGCAATGTAAAAAAGCTACTGCAAAAAATCCAATCACAAGCAGGTAACTCAATTGATAAATATCAATATAACAGACGAATCTGAAAAAAGATTTGCTTGGCGACCTAAAAAAGTATAAATTTGTTCCGATGGTTCTTTTTCCAAAAAAAAGATTCATAAAACACGCAAACACATTTAATCTCTATGAAAACAATCACAAAGCCCTTGCCTTTGTTGCTTTTTGCATTCTTCTTTGCAGGATGTGCAAGCAACAGCCAGACTGCTCCTTCCGACCTTGACACGCTTCATGCAATGAGCCTTTGGCAGAATATCAACGACACAATTTCTTCGACTAATCCTAGCGACACAATCGTTCGTCAAGAATTGGATTCCATCAAAAGCAAAAGCGACACTCCTCACGACAGCACCAGCAACATTCGCTGGATTAAGCACAACAATGTTTGGCATCCCAAGCCAAACCGATAAGCACCCTCCCCCCCCCTCGAAAATATGCTTCATTTTGAAAAAAGTGAAGCATATTTTGCTTACAATTTAAGCTTGAAAGATGAAGACTTGCCGATTGCTTAAAATAAATTATCTTTGGGCAGATTTTATTTTACACAATATAAGTAATTAGACAACATGACTAAAAAAGTTATCGAAAAAGCTGCTGATAATGTACGCATTCTATCGGCTGCCATGGTTGAAAAAGCCAATTCAGGACACCCCGGAGGGGCTATGGGTGGCGCCGACTTCGTCAGTGTGCTTTACGCTGAGTTCTTAAACTACGACCCGAGCGACTTCGCTTGGATTAATCGCGACCGCTTCTATCTCGACCCTGGGCATATGTCCCCCATGTTGTATTCCATCTTGTCATTGACCGGAACTTACTGCATGGACGACCTTGCTAATTTCCGCCAATGGGGAAGCATCACCCCCGGACACCCTGAAGTAGATGTACTTCGTGGTGTGGAAAATACCTCAGGACCACTCGGTCAGGGACACACCATGGCGGTGGGTGCAGCTATTGCTGAACGCTTCCTAGCTAGCAAGTTTGGCGAGTGGACAGCTCATAAAACCTACGCTTTCATCTCCGATGGCGGTGTGCAAGAAGAAATCTCGCAAGGCGCAGGACGCATTGCTGGGCACTTGGGATTGAGCAACCTCATCATGTTTTATGATTCCAACGACATTCAGCTTTCAACTACCACACAAGAAGTAACTACCGAGGACACAGCTAAAAAATATGAGTCTTGGGGCTGGAAAGTAGTTACCATCGAAGGAAATAATGCGGAAGCCATTCGCAAGGCGCTGAAAGATGCGCAAGCAGAAACCGAAAAACCAACGCTCATCATCGGCAAAACCATCATGGGCAAAGGTGCGGTAACTGCCGAAGGGGCAAATTTCGAGGGCAAAACATCCACTCATGGTCAGCCTCTAGGCGCTGCTGGAGCTTCATTGGCGAAGACCATTGAAAACCTCGGCGGAAATCCCGATGCTCCATTTACTATCTTCGATGATGTGCAAGCATTATTCGACGCTCGCAAGGCGGAATTGCTGAAAGCAGCTGCTGAAAAGAAAGCTGCACAAGCTGAATGGGCAAAAGCAAACCCTGAATTGGCAGCAAAATTGGCAACCTTCTATGCCAAAGAAGCTCCTAAATTTGATTTCTCGAAAATCGAACAAAAAGCAGGAGCTGCCACCCGAGGGGCATCCGCCACAGTGCTCGGCGCATTTGCTAAGGAAGTGGAAAACATGATTGTTTCCTCTGCCGACCTCTCCAATTCCGATAAAACTGACGGCTTCTTGAAAAACACCCAAGCCATCACTAAAGACGATTTCTCGGGTCAGTTCTTGCAAGCAGGCGTGTGTGAGCTCACCATGGCTTGCATCATGAACGGCATGGCTCTGCACGGTGGAGTGATTCCTGTGTGTGGCACATTCTTTGTGTTCTCCGACTATATGAAACCTGCCATTCGCCTTTCTGCCTTAATGGAATTGCCAGTGAAATATGTGTGGACACACGATGCATTCCGCGTGGGCGAAGATGGTCCAACACACCAACCGGTGGAGCAAGAAGCGCAAATCCGCTTGATGGAAAAATTGCAAAACCACAGCCACAAAAATTCCATGCTAGTGCTTCGTCCTGCCGACGTGGAGGAAACGACTGTGGCATGGAAAATGGCGTTGGAAAACATCGACTCGCCTACAGGCTTGATTCTTTCACGCCAAAACATCGCCAACTTGCCAAGCGAGGGTAATCGCTATGAAGCAGCCTTAGCTGCGGAAAAAGGAGCATACATCGTAACTGATTGCGAGGGAACTCCCGATGTGATCCTTTTGGCTTCGGGTTCTGAGGTGAGCACTTTGGTGTCGGGAGCTGAGTTATTGGCTAAAGAGGGCGTGAAATGTCGCATCGTTTCTGTGCCTTCTGAAGGATTGTTCAGAAGCCAATCAGCAGAATATCAACAAGCGATTCTTCCTGCTGGGGTGAAGAAATTCGGCATGACAGCAGGTCTTCCTGTGAACCTCGAAGGCTTGGTGGGTGCTGATGGCAAAGTGTTTGGTTTGAGCTCTTTCGGATACTCTGCGCCCTACACTGTGCTCGATGAAAAACTGGGCTTCACAGGCGAAAACGTCTATAACCAAGTGAAAAGCATTTTGTAAGAAAACATTCGTTAGATAAATTAAGTCCCGAACCTTGATTGGTTCGGGACTTTTTTTTATTTCAATTCAGAAGTCCATCTAAAAAAACTATCTTTGCAGGCATGACAGCAAATCAAATTATCATTGCCATCGACGGACATTCGTCCTGCGGCAAAAGCACCACAGCCAAGCGCATTGCAAAGCAACTAGGCTATATATTTATTGACAGTGGAGCGATGTATCGGGTGGCGACACTCTATGCTCTTCGTCATGGATTCATCAGCAACCACAAGGTGAACCAAGCGAAGCTGATTACGGCTTTGCCTGAAATCAACATCTCCTTTCAGTTTAATGCCGAAGCTGGAACGAACGAAACTTTCCTTAATGGCGAATCGGTGGAAACCGAAATTCGCCAGCTCGAAGTGTCGCAACATGTGAGCCTTGTGGCGGCGATTAAAGAAGTGCGCCAAGCGATGGTGGCACAACAGCAAGCGATGGGCAAGGCGAAGGGAATTGTGATGGACGGCAGAGATATTGGCACGGTGGTGTTTCCCGATGCGGAGTTGAAGATTTTCATGACTGCCCGCCCTGAGGTGCGTGCGCAACGTCGTTTCGATGAGCTAACAGCCAAAGGCGAAAACGTGAGCTTCGAGGAGATTTTGAAAAATGTGATGGAACGCGACCACATCGACTCTACACGTGCTGAAAGCCCGCTTGTGCAAGCCGACGATGCACTACTGCTCGACAATAGCGAGATGAATGTGGAGGAGCAAACGGAGAAAATACTTGAGTGGGCAGCCCCCTCCATCTCCCCCAAGGGGGAGGGTAAGACCACAGACCTTCAATAAATCAATTCAAAATAAAGCCCTATCTTTGCCCCATAAAATCTAGGGGACTTCTAAAAATTAGCTGTTAGGTCATTTTGATTTTATGAGAGATAGATTTTGGGCTAATTTCGCCAAAGCATAGCGAGCTATGGTTTAAGAGATTAGTACAAAAGATACGCTCAGAAAACAAAATGAACAACAGCTGTATTTAGCAGCCTCCCCAATTTAAAACTAATTTTTAGAAGTCCCCTCTAATTAAACAACAAACTATCGACATAGAAAAACGATAAAATACATATAAGATACGAGCGTTAGCTTCTGATTTTTTGTTCTCAAAAATCGCCAAATTTAGAAAGAACACCAAAGATTAAGAGTGACTGATGCCTGCGTCATACGGCGTGGGTAATTTGTGCATTTATTTGGTGTTGTAGGTGTTTGGCGATACCTTGAGAACAGATAAAAAGACTACAAATCCCACGTTTTTTTTGTGTCTAATTCTGAAGATTACACCCTAGATTTCAAAAGAAAAGCAAATATCGGGTGTTCGACAATGATAGAGAGGAGCTGAATAATGGCATAATCAAATCGGAATCCGACATTGAAATCGAAATGCACTACTTCGGAAAACTGAGTTTCAGTGAAAACCACTCTTATTAAAACTTGCAAGGTGTGTTTTGATGAAATCCGGGGACAGCAGATAAATCGCTTTTAAACTTTTCGTTTTTTTTGAAAGGTGGTCGATTGCAATATTGCGTCCCTTCATATGTTATATGCTTGCGGCATAGTTTTTTTGCACTTTTCAGAAAATATGAACGATAAGTTTAAATACGTATATTTTTCAACGCAAACAGTACTCGGGTTGAGTTGGTTTTGACTTCTTTTCAACACAAACAGTACTCGGGTTGAGTTGGTTTTGACTTCTTTTCAACGCAAACAGTACTCGGGTTGAGTTGGTTTTGACTTCTTTTCAACACAAACAGTACTCGGGTTGAGTTGGTTTTGACTTCTTTTCAACACAAACAGTACTCGGGT
>JBKECD010000094.1:0-17314 GCA_047974225.1 Mangrovibacterium sp. | reverse complement strand
GTTTCATATTGTTGTCAAAAGTACCTTTGAATAATTCAGCACTAGAACCAAAAGCAAACACAAGAGTCGCTGTTTGTCCTATAGTTGCAAATTTAATATTTTCTTCGTCATTACCAAGAAAAGTAACGCCACCTGCATGTAACTTATCTTTAAACTCTTTGCTGTTTCTCAGTCTGCATTATCGTTAGTTTGTGTTTTCCACGCTAATGCTCTATTCACACTTTTACCTTAAAGGTAATACCCCAATCCTTGAGGACGTTTTTCCGACACTAAAACCCACACACCTTCTTCAACACTCGATTAGGATAATTGCTGATAATGCCATCAACACCTAAATCAAGCATTCGCTGAATATCCTCAGGCATGTCCACCGTCCAAGGCACAAGCTTCATATTTTTCGCTCGACAGGCAGCCACCAATTCGGCATTCACCATTGGAAAATACGGACTGAAAGCTGTGGGCGTAAAGTTGAGCTTCGCCATATTGGCAGCAAAAGATTCATCATTTTCCACCAAATATGCTTGCGCTACATCAGGATATTGCGCATGAATGTAATTCAAACAACGCACATCGAATGATTGCACCAGCAATCGCTCGCCTAAGTTCTTGCTCAGAAGTACTGCCATTGATTTATCGGCAAATTCTTTATAATTTATTGTCAAACCCTTTGCTTCTTTGTCTTCGCACGATTTTATTTCGATGTTGTAGTGGATAGGGTCGAAACCATTAGCAGCCACAAATGCTTCCACAGAATCAATCAAAGCCGAAATCGTGGGGATACAAGTTGTCATTTTAGCCTGCTCAGGAAATCGAGGATAAGCTTTACTTCCTGTGTTGTATTTCTTGATTTGTGCATACTTCATATTTTTGAAGATGAGCTTTTGGGCAGCTTCACTCGAAATTTCCTTGCCTTTGGCATCGAGGGTAAACTTTGGATTGATGTGTGCATCATGTGCCACAATCACCTCTCCATCTTTGGTGATTTGCAAATCGAGTTCGAGGGTGTTCACACCAAGCTTCACCGCTGCAATCATGGCTGCAATGGTGTTTTCAGGCATCAAGCCCGCACAACCTCTGTGCCCCTGCACATCGGTATTTTTGAATTCTTGTGCCCCAAGTTGCACGCTTCCTAGAAGCAGCAACAGAGCTAGGGATAAGAGTTGTTTCATCTGTATTTATTTTTCAACTGCAAAGCTATTTAAAACAGGACGTATATCTGATTACAAAACGATTAAAAAAAATCCCTCTGCTTGAGAGTTTTAGCCTTTACTAGATCACTACAATTGTGGCATTTTTGTTTTTAAGGGGACTTCTAAAAATTAGCTGTTAGGTCATTTTGATTTTATGAGAGATAGATTTTGGGCTAATTTCGCCAAAGCATAGCGAGCTATGGTTTAAGAGATTAGTGCAAAAGATACGCTCAGAAAACAAAATGAACAACAGCTGTATTTAGCAGCCTCCCCAATTTAAAACTAATTTTTAGAAGTCCCCTTAAAACAGTATCGATGCAATTATTACAATGCAATTGCAGTTTAGTTACTTTTCAATTACAGTTCTATAACAAGATATACAAATAAAAGCCAGCAAAGAAATTCCTTGCTGGCTTTTGATATAAAGCGAATTGTTTTAGTCCACTTCTAAAAGAGCTTTCCCATTATTGCTCGCATTTTTTGATGCTTCGGTGAACCATCCTAAAGTAGAACCGCCATCGGTGATGCGTCCGTAGGTATAACCGAAATCACGTTCTCCTATGCCATCGGTAGCATCTGCGGCTTTTGTCAAACCCGGAATTTCCATTTGATCAACGATTTCAGTACCATTGTGCAGGTTCACCCAATCGCCACTAACACCTAAGCCAAAGGTCGGACCGCTACCATCAGTAATATTCTTATCTACATTGTAAGTCAGGAATCCTTTAGCAGGAACGCTTGTGCCAGCAGGAATCTGATAAGCTCCATCTCCAATGGTTGCTTTGTCGTCATAGATATACCACCCTGAAATATCAATAGCTGCATCAGTGGCATTATATAGCTCAATGAAATCGATTGTGGCATCCCATGAAGTAATTCCAGTGGCATCAGAATTGTCAGTATAAACTTCATTCACATAAATGCCCACTGCATTTACAATTTCAACACGAGCATCACCTTCATTCGTCGTGCCTTTAGTGAATTGTGCGAAAATTTGCCAATCAGAAGCTCCGTCAGTTTTTCTACCGTAACTCTCATTTGCATTCATACTAGGCAAAGCAATACTGTCAAGCACTGCCATATTTCCACGTGCTAGCACAATATATTCACTCGGACCTTTGCTCAATCCCCATGCTGGATAGTTGGTTGGGTCGGCATATAATCCGTCTTTATCGCTTTCAATCACCAATAGACCGCCAGCAGCAATGGTTGTTCCAGCAGGAATTTCCCACGCTTCTTCACGACCGCCACCTTCCCAAAGCTTCAAACCGCTGAGGTCGATTGCTGCATCGGTAGAGTTATACAGCTCAATCCAGTCTAAATCTTCTTTTGTCGATTGGTCGCCGAAAGTATAAACCTCGTTTATCACAATCTTTCCGAGCAAGGTGGTCAATGCTTCCGAAGCATTAGCTGCATTCTTGGTGGGTTCATCCACAATTTGCCACTCCGAACCGCCATCACCAATGCGAGCATAAGATTGACCTTTCACATCGCCAAATGTGGGGAAGTCAACCTTATCCACTTCCGCTCCATCTCCATCAACCAAAGTAACGAGTTCGCCTTTTGAACTTAATCCGAATGTGAAACTATCAGCTTCATCTTGTGTGAATGTGAGGAAACCCTTTGCCGCAATTGAAACTCCCGCAGGAATGGTGAACAATGCGCCTGAGTCAGAAAGCACAAAACCTTCCAAATCCACCTCGCTATCGCCAGCATTGTAGAGTTCGATAAAGTCAGCAGCATCATCTGCACCAGCAGCCATGATTTCATTGATGTAAAGTTCGATTTCAGTAGTCGGCATAGTGCCTGTGTTGGTAAACCCTTTGGTGATGTTGGCTGTAATCGCCCACGAGTCGCCACCGTCAGAGGTACGTGCATACGATGAAGAATCATCTAAGCTTGGCACATCTATATTGTCGATAGGCTCTCCTGTTGCATCGAAAAGTGCAATTTGGTCGCCATTCGTTCCGCTGATACCGAAAGAGAAATCCGTGCCATTAGAAAGCACCAAGAATCCTTTAGCTTCAATTGTTGTACCCTCAGCCAAAATAGCTTCTTCAGCCGAACCCTTATCATCTTGTAAGATGTAACCAGAAAGGTCGATTGCAGCATCGGTTGAATTGTAAAGCTCCACCCAATCAGTGCCTGAGCTCACCACTTCATTGATGTATAATCCGCTTACAGAATCACCACCGTTGTTATTCAAGTCATCTTCGCTGTCATCTTTACAAGCGTTGAATGAAAGAGCCATGCAAGCCACAGCTACATAAAAAATACTTTTTCTAAACATGTCTATTTAAATTTAAATTATTAGCCATTAAAATGAAATCATCAAACGAAGTTTATAGGTACTGAAATCAATCCCCGAAGGCATGGCTTGCGCTAGCGAGATTCCGCCTTGGGTGATGTGTCCTTTGTCATCGGCATATTTATCCTGATCCATGAATGAATAGTTGAAACCTATCAGCACATTCCGATTGGGATACCAGTTGAGTGCCGCAGTATAATTCAACGCAGAACCTCCGGTAATCACGGCTGTCTTTTCATGAAAATCATTAAGATTGATGGCACTCACACGAGCTGCCAATTCCAAGTTTCCTGTTTTGGGTGCAGGATTAGCAGTTTCAAACTCCGCATCTTCGGGTGAGTAGGTGCGGTTCTTTCCAAAGATGGCATAAGAAGCAGTGCAATACCAGCCGTCGAAAGTGGCGTTGTCTAAGTCCACTTTGTTTCTGCCTACATATTTATAGCGAGATAGATTGGTGAAGATATATTCGCCTTGCAGCAACCATTTCTCATGACGGAAAGCAAGTTCCATCGCTGAAGTTGTGTAGTGATTCACATTGGCGATTTCCTCGGTGCGCACAAATCGGCGACGATCAACACGGCTTTCGGGGAAGCATCGGAATTGCACAAAACGATCTTCTTGCCCCAAAGCATCGGGGGTGCGATAAGTGCCATAAGCACCAATATGGATGGTGGTCGATTCGTTATTAATGGGCGAAACCGCTGCACGACCGGTGAATGCATAACCGCTATTTCCACGATTCTTTTCTTTGTGGAGAATGTTGGTTTGCTCACCAAAGAAACCTCCTGACACCCACCAATGGTCATTCCAAGCTGTGGCGGCAATACCCACACTTCGCCCAGCAGCAAAGGCATCAACCGCCATGGGGCGTTCTGCCGAAGTGATATATTTCGAGCTTGTCATTCGCTCCATGCTCATTGGCTCTTTGAAGTTACCTGCTTTAATCGAAATGTGGTCATTGAATTTATAGCCAATAAACATATCTTTGATTTCAACTTCATTATAGGCGAAGTCGAAATCAAGTTCTGAAAACCAATTGTGATACAGCGTTGCTTTCACCGCAAAACGAGCACGACGAATGATGATGCCATTGCTAAAGCGGAATTGCCCATCATCAAATTCCAAATCTTTATTGGGTTTCGAGTTCAAATGACTCACATCTTGTTTGGGCGAATAGGCTGCCGCATCAACATACACTCGACTATCAAGCCAGAGTTTAAAGCCTTGCTCCTCGTTTTTGAATGTCAGTTTGCCTTTGTCGAAAGAAACAGTGGCAGGGATAGAGATTGGCGTTGATTCCGCCACATCGTCTTGCGCTGAAGTGGCAAGAGCTAAAAGAAGCATTAAGGATAATGCTAGAAAGTGTTGTTTCATGTAATAATATCAAATTAAATCGGCTCTTCGCCAAAATGTGTGGGTTAGCCCGCTAGGGCTTTAATCTTAATAGCTTAGAAATATTTCCAACCCTATTCCCCGTAGGGGATTAATCTTGCAAACCATTAAGATTGAAGCCCGATGGGCTAACAGGCATGCTTTTCTCTTTTTTGCTATTAAGATTAATCGCCGATGGCGAAGCTGAGATAAAACAATTACCCATACATTTTGGCGAAGAACCATTAAATCGGGAGCAAAAATAGCTGTGATATATTACATAATGATTACAAACCAATTAATTCCCGATTACATCACCTCCCACATCAACCCTTCAAATCCCCTCAACTCAACCAATCCTTGCTGATGTGCTTCGCCGGAAATTGAGAACAGTTGAAGCCCTTCGGGGAGTTGCACCACTTGTGGTTTGCGGCTGAAATTCAGCAACACCATGATGCGCTCTTCCTTGTGGCTTCGGGTGAAAATCAACACTTGATTGTCGGACGATTCAAAGCAAATCGTTCCTTTGTGCAGGGCGGTGTGCTTGCGCCGAAGCTTGATGAGCTTTTTGTGCAGATTGAGCAGTGAGCCTGACTCAGCTTTAGCTTTTTCCACGTTCACTTTCCGATAATTCCCATTCACGGGCAACCATGGGCGAGCGGTGCTGAAACCGGCATAAGGCTTGGAACTCCACTGCATAGGCGTGCGCGACCGATCGCGTCCTTTGTAAAAGGGATAAAACAATTTGCCGTATAAGTCGCGGATATACTTCCGCTTAATCACCGAGTTTTCCATGCCGATTTCATCGCCATAATAGATAAATGGCGTGCCTCGCAAAGTGAGCAAAAGCATGGTGAGTACTTTCGCCTTGGCTTCTTTGTGTCGCATGAAGAATTTGCGTTGTAGATTGCGCCCGAGGTCATGATTCGACATCACAAAACAAGGCTGACCATTCTTCGGAAGCGCATCGTAATAGCGATTGATGACTTGCTCATATTTCTGCGCATTCCAACGGGTGAAGATGAGTGAGAAATCAAATGCCATGTGGAGCATATCTTTGCCATTGCCCACAAATGAGGCTGCCAACTCCGAATCGCCTGGGGGAGCGGTGTAGATTTCGCCCACACTTGTGCGGTTGGGATATTCATCAAGCAGCGCACGAAATTCTTTCAGAAAGGGATAGACCCGCTGGTGATTTCGATTGTGCACCCCTTTATTGGTGAAGTGCTGCCAAAAGGGATTATTCTTGAGTTTCTTGCTTTTGAAGATATAATTAATCACATCAAGGCGAAAACCGTCCACACCCAAATCGAGCCAAAAGCGAATGACTGCAAACATCTCACGCTTCAAATCCTCGTTGCGCCAATTGAGATCGGGCTGTTCTTTGAAAAACGAATGGCAATAATACTCGCCCGTCGTGGGGTCGAGCGTCCACGCTTTTTGCCCGAAGTTGGTTGTCCAATTATTGGGGCGATTGCCCTTGTCGTTGGGTTTCTCCCAGATATACCAATCTCGCTTCGGATTGAGGAGCGAGGAGCGAGATTCCACAAACCACGGGTGCTTGTCGGAGGTGTGATTAAGCACCAAATCCATGATGACCTTCATGCCTCGAATGTGAGCCAAGGCGAGCAATTCTTTGAAGTCGCTCATGTTGCCATACATTGGGTTGATAGCTCGATAATCTGAAATATCATAGCCCATATCCACCAAAGGCGACTGATAGATGGGCGAAATCCAAATGGCATCCACGCCCAAGCGTTCCAAATAGTCAAGTTGGCGAATGATTCCACGCAAATCGCCTATGCCATCTCCGTTGGTGTCATAGAAGCTTTGCGGATAGATGTGGTAAATGACTCCGTGTTTCCACCAATTCTTACTCATCGTTCATTCCAATAGCGTTCAACATATCATGCAGAATCACCCCTGCATTATAACTCTTCGAGCGAGCAATGGCGGCAGCTCGCATGGGCATCGCATCGTCGAGGTCGAGAAACTTGGTGGCTTTAGTCGCCATTTCTGAAGGGCTTTTCACCAAATAGCCGCACACCTTGTCTTGGATAATATCTTTCGGACCTTTCTTGTTATAAGCCGCCACGGGCAGTCCGCAGCTGAGGGCTTCCAGCACCACATTGCAGAAAGTGTCAAACTTCGAGGGAAGCAAAAGCAAGTCGGCAGAAGAATAGATGCTCGGCAGTTTCGCCTGCTCAATCCAATCAATGAAAATGCCATCGGGAATGTCCTTTTTCAATTGCTCTTGCGCTGGACCTTTGCCCACCACCACAAGTCGGACATTCTCATGCACCGCTTGCACACGAGCCACGATATTGGGCAGTTCGAGCACGCCTTTTTCCTTGCTCACCCGACCGACATATAACAATATCGGCGTATCCTCGCCCACCCCGAAGAGTTCTTTTTTATTTTTCGGCTGAGGGGCAAAACATTCATTCACCCAGTGCGCTGTTTGGTGCACTTTCTCGGGGGCGAGATTCATATCAACATCCGAGAGCCACGCCTTTTGGTCGGAGTTCAGCACCAGCACATGGTCGAATGACTGATAAAAGAAGCGAAGCACTCGGCGCACCCGGTCGCGATTGTGCTGCGTGAGTTTGAGCACTTTTTTGGCAAACATCAGCCAATCGGTGTGCATATAAAAGCTCGCTTCCACCGTGTAGGCGTGTTTCAGATAGAGTCCGCACAAGCCCATGATTCCTTCGGTGGAACAAATGATGCGGTCGTATTCGCCCTCTTGAAAGCGGTTGTGCACTTCGAGGAAGTTCGGAATGCGCATCGACTGACCTTGATACTGCGGCAATTCAAATTCGCTGATTGGTTTCAGCACCACCAAATGTTCATCGGATTCGAGCGTGCTGCTGCAAGTCATGATGTCAATCGGCAAGTTTCGTTTTTTGATTTCCTTGTGCGCCTCTTGCAAAAACATGGAAACACCGTTTTTATCGCCGAAAGTGTCGGTGAGCCAAAGGATGCGTTTGGGGTGTTCGAGCTGACCGAGGTTTTTCGAAAACTTGCGCAAGAAAGGGCGAGTGTGAAACATCGTTTTGGCACTTGTGAAGTGTGCCGCCAGAATGAAGAGCGAAGCGAAAAACGGAAAGGGCAAGCCATCGAGAAACTTCGAGGTGTCCATACCCTGCTTGCTCGCTTCCTTATCGACATAGGCACGGACGCTGGTGGGCAGTTCGAGCTTTTCGAGAATGCTATCAATGCTTTGCTGCTCCATTTTCTTATCCAGCTTCAAGTCGCCAATCTTTTTAGTGAGGCGAGAAGTCAGCAGCTCATTGAGTATGTCGTTAATCGCCACGACCGATTGCTGAAAGCCATTCACCAGCTCCTCGCCACTTTTTGTTTGCTTCACTTCAGCAATCTTCACCGCCTCATCAAAAACTGGCTTGTAGTGCTTGGGAAGCAATAATTTGGTGAATCTCGAAGGCTTCTCGCCCATCATGCACTCGTGGAAAAGCTTGATGAAAGACATTGTTACCTTGTGATTTTGAATCTCGCTGAACGCATTTGAAGTCAGCATCGCAATCGTCTTATCTTTCATCTCCCCCTTGTGGAGCATGAGGCGCACCAATCCGGGGTCTTTATAGTTGAGAGCAATCTGACAAGCATAGTCGAGAAAAGCCACCGTGAGTTTCTCGGTGTTTTGGTGCGCACCGAAAGGCGCAATATTTCCAGCCCGAATGGCTTCGAGAGCCAAATCGGAAGCCGCTGTAGTTTGCAATCTCTCGCTCAGGTTTGGCACATGCAGATAGGAGCCTGTTGAGCCAGCAAAAATTCCCATATGACTGTCTGACCCTCCGGTGAGCACTTTCCGATAAGGGTCGGCACAGAAATCAAGCGGCTGAATGTCGAATTGTTTCGCATAGCTCGCAATTCGGTCTTCGCCCATCTGCGTAATCCATTGATGAACGAGCAAATTTTGCCAAGTATCTCGTTGCCCATTGAGTGTTTCAAAGCGTTCAAAAAGGAGAATCATCTTGTTGAAGAACTCCTGTGGCGGCATCTGCTTCACCGAATAATGATAGAGCGGATGCGCCCAAATAGTTGGAATATCATGCTTGCGTGCATAGCGTTGGAAATCGTAAACATTGCGGCGAAGCTTATTGAGTTTCGATTCTTGGTCGGGCGTGAACCCATAGGCGAGCACATGAATGCCGATTTCAAAATCGGGCACAAAACAACTAAACTCGGCAGCAGTGAGCACATCAATCCCCTTATCTTGCTGCTCATAGCACGAGCGCGCATTATTATGATTGGTGATGGTGAAAGCATTGCAATCGTGCTGCTTCAGCGTGTTGAGCAATTGCGCACTCGAAAGCCATGTTTCAGGCACACGAAGTATTCTCCCCAGCAATTCATCGGGCACATCGCTATTGAAATCATGGCAATGGAGGTCGATTTTAAGACGGTCGGTTTCAGGAAATCGGTTTTTCTCAGCGGAAAGAAACTGGTCGAGCTTGTATTTCAGTTCAGTTTGGAAGTATGCAGTCATGGTTTAATTAATTTGCCGCAAAACTACACGCTGATTATTGCGATTTGATTACAAAGGGATTAAAGTTTGGTTACAAATTCTCCTCTAACTCTACTTTGACAGATTAAAAGGCTACTAGCTTAGGCATTGACCCTACAAAGGAAAATCATGAAGATTGGGTTGCCAATTATGTACAGGCGTTGTGATCAGAAAAGTTCAGAAATAAAAACTTAGCTGATTTGCTCGTTGGATTTTTCAGTAGTGGTGTGCGATGATTTTCGCTTGAAGTCTTTATAGGCTGCGGAAATAAACGAAACGACCACATAGATAGGCAAAATAATAAAGCCTATATAAATAAAGCCTGTGATACATTTAAAGATAAAGATTAAAATGCTTTCCATGTCGCATCATTAAAGGTTTTTGTAATAAACACGGCTAATGTAGATGAAAATAGTTACGTATGCAAAGTTTCGATTAGCAATTTAATATCAAAGGGATTAAAGTTTGGTTACAAATTCTCTTCTAACTCTACTTTGACAGATTAAAAGGCGGAATTGCCCAAATGTGTGGGTTAGCTCGCTAAGACAGATAGAATTTAGTGCGATGTTTACCGAAGATGATTGAACGATTACAAAACGAATAAATTTGTATCTGTTGGTTAATTGTAGCAAAATCTTTGCTAATAAATTCACTACATTCGCTATTGATTTCAGAAATATACAAAGATGAATCATTGCAAAAATAAAAAACAATTCAATGCAATTTACGACCAATATTGGTCGCAACTCTATGCCTATGCTTTCAATATTGTCAAAAATAGAGAGGTTGCGGAAGATGTTGTGCAAGAAATCTTCACCGATTTATGGTCGCGTATCGGAAGTTCGGAAATCGAGAATTATAAAGCCTATTTGTTTCGTGCGGTGAAATTTCAATGTGCCAAGAAGATGCCCGATTTGCATGTCGCATTACTTAGCGAAGAACTCATTGCGGCAGATGAATGCGATGAGGTGGTAGAAAAGGAGGTGTTATTTCAATACATTAAAAACCAAGCTCGCACCCTTCTTCCAGAAAAATGTTTGCAAATCTTTCAGATGCGATATATTGAAAATCTAAGCTACAAAGAGATTGCTTCTGAGCTAGCAATTTCCAACCGCACAGTGGATAATCAGCTCCACAAAGCTCTAAAGATGATTCGAGCAGCGATGTAGCGAATCCCCCCCATCTCTTGTTGTAATTCGATTACAATTCAATTACATTTAATCTTTTGCATAGGGGATTTTTCTTTTTTCAGCACTTAGAGAGTGTGAGCCCAAAAACAAAAGGCTCGAGCAAAAAAGAAATGAACAACATATTTACAAGATACGCAAAAAAAACTGCAAGCACTCTAGAGCAAAAGCGAGTGGAATCCTATTTTGAGCAAGCCCAATTAGGCGGCATGTCTGCTGCCGAAGCCGAAAAGGATGTACAACTCAAGCAGCGCATGGCAATGGCAATCCATAAAAAAATAGCCAAGCGAAGAGTGCGCATGATGTGGCAATATTCAGCTGCTGCAATGCTAGCAATAGCTGTCCTTTTCACTGGCATTCACAAAATTTCCGAAGAAAACATTTACAATGTGGAGATTTGCACCGCACAAGGCGAGCAGCAAACGGTGTGGCTATCCGATTCATCGCAAGTGATTCTAAGTGCCGAAAGTAAAATTATCTATCCCTCAAAATTCAAAGGCAAGACACGTGAGATTCAACTCGAAGGCAAAGCATTCTTCCATGTGAAACCCGATGCTAGCAAGCCATTCATCGTG
This sequence comes from Mangrovibacterium sp., assembly GCA_047974225.1. GTDB lineage: Bacteria > Bacteroidota > Bacteroidia > Bacteroidales > Prolixibacteraceae > JBKEDC01. The sequence continues at coordinate 6,155 of JBKECD010000094.1, read as the reverse complement.
TATACCGCTGACCTTCAAACCGAAGTGCTCGGCACTAGTTTCACTGTTTCAAACTATGCCGGCGAAACCGCTGAAGTAGTGGTGTGCACGGGAAAAGTGCGCGTGTCGGCTGATGAGCAAGAAGAAATTCTCACCAAAGATATGCAAGTGCAGCTGCGTGAAGGTAAGTTGAAACGAACAAACACTAATGCCGAGCGATACAGCAATTGGATGAACCAAGCGGTGTATTTCGACCAATCATCACTTGCTGAAGTGGCTCGAGAATTAGAGCGAAAATTTAGCGTGCGATTGATTTATTCACCGAAAGATATGGCTGATTTGACTATCAGCGGAAGTTTCCAAGGTGAAGACATTACACAACTGCTGCAAAGCTTGTGCTTCATTTGTAATTTAGAATTTCAGTGGAAAGGGGACAAGACATTTGAATTAAAAAGGAAATAATAAATAAAAACCACAATCGACCGCCATCGATTGTGGTTAGAATAAATAACCATTTTGCAAACAATTAATTATCAAAACAAAAGTAATGAATTTTAAACAAATGACAAGCAGATGGCGCAGAATTTCTGTGCTGTTTGTTCTTCTTTTGGTGAATTTTATGCCTGCTTGGGCGCAAGATGCACGCAAAGAACAAATCTCGTTGAAACTCAGAAACGCCTCGGTGTCAGAGGTGTTGCAAGCAATCGACCAACAATCAAAATTTAGTGTGGTCTATGCTGATGACATTTCAAAGAACTCGAAGAAAGTAAATTTCAACGAGCCGAACATTAGTGTGGAAAACGCTTTGAAAAAGCTGCAAGCAGAAACAGGTGTTGACTATCTTGTGAGCGGCCAAGTGATTTCGGTGAAAAAAGGCTCTGCAAAAGCGCAGGCAACGAAAAGTGAATCCATATCGGGACGAGTAACCGACGAAAGTGGCTTGCCTCTCCCGGGCACCACGGTGATGCTGAAAGATACCTACATCGCCACCACCACCGATATCGATGGGAACTATCGCTTCGAGTCAATTCCCCCAGTGGGCATTTTGGTGTTTACTTTCGTGGGAATGGAAACGAAAGAAGTGGCTTTTGAAAATCAAAGTGTTATCCATGTAAGAATGCTCACCGACCAACAGCTCGTTGATGAAGTGGTGGTTACCGCCCTTGGTCTTACTCGTGAAGAAAAGTCATTGGGTTATGCTGTAACCAAAGTGAACAACGAAGAAATTACTCGCTCGGTTTCTGGCAACTGGATGACGGGGCTTGAAGGTAAAGTGGCTGGTCTGACCTTTGACAAGGCAGGAGGCACGCCTGGCGGTTCAATGCGTGTAACACTCCGTGGTGATAACTCCCTCAACTATGGAAACAACGAAGCTCTCTTTGTGGTGGATGGCATTCCGATTTCTTCGGGAGGAACTTCCACTACCAGCGGCGCAAACTATTCCACCAACGACCAACCAGTGGACTATGGTAATGGAGCAGGCGAGTTGAACCCCGATGACATCGAATCAGTATCCGTACTGAAAGGTCCGGCAGCAGCTGCGCTCTACGGTTCGCGTGCTGCCAATGGGGCGATTATCATCACCACCAAATCATCGAAGATGAAGAAAAAAGGCATTGGTGTAAGCATTAATTCATCGGTAACTTTTGAAAAAGCAGGCTATTTCCCCGACTTCCAATCAACTTATGGACCGGGCAATGAACTTGGCGCAGTGGCATATTCGGCATGGAATGTTTCAGCTGAGCAAGCTCCCGATGGCGTGGCGAAATCGCGTAATCAATCTACTTACGCCTTCGGGGAAAAATACGATGCCAATGAAATGCGCTACCTCTATGCTTCCTATGATTGGGAAAATGGCACATTCACCAAATTGCCTTGGCAATATGCTGATGATTGGTATACAGGTCTGTTTGAAACGGGGGTAACCACCAGCAACACCATCTCAGTAGATGGAAATAATGGCGAAGGAACAAACACACGTCTTTCGTTCACCGACTATCGCAACAATTGGATTATGCCCAACTCAGGCTTCAACCAAAACACGGTGGCATTGACTTTCAACACCAAAATGAATGATTATATTGATGTGAAAGCAAAGGTGAATTATAGCAAAAAGACTTCCGACAATATGCCAACAAGTGGCTATTCTCGAAACAACCCAATGTATACACTCACTTGGGGGCAAAGTTCCAACTCGATGGATCAATGGAAAAGCGAATGGCAAAATGGCAGATACAATGCCAAGTACACTACTGCCGACAATGAGCTTGGGCAGATTGCTTTGGTTGACCCTCGCGCAGATTCAAGCAACCCTTATGTTACGCTTTATGAAAATCTCAACACACAAGACAAAGACCGTGTGTTTGGCAGCCTTGCGGTAACTGCTCACCTAGCGAAAAATCTTGCTCTAGATGTGCGCTCGGGTATCGACTGGGCAGATGACTTCCGCACGCAGCGTCGCCCGTATCTTTCGAATGGCTATGAAAAAGGATTCTATCGCGAGCAAACAGTACGAACCATGGAAATGAACTCCGATTTCCTTTTGCGATATAACAACGATACTTGGCTAGATGAACGCCTGACTTTCGCTGCTATGATCGGTGGAAACAACATGACCAATAAATATTTCAACAATAAAACAACACTCAATAACCTGGGTGAAGAAGGCGTGTATAACCTCTCTAATGTGGTGGCTGGCGAAACACCAACACTATACAACTATCGCAGCCAAAAGGTGGTGAATAGTATGTATGGCATGATTTCATTGGGTTGGAACGATACGTATTACGTCGATATTACTGGTCGCAACGATTGGTCGAGCACACTTTCCAAAGGCAATTGGTCGTATTTCTACCCCTCGGTAGCGGCTAGTATTTTGGTTGATAAAGCTCTCGACTTGCAGAGTTCCATTCGTTGGATGGATATGTTAAAAGTGCGCCTATCGTGGGCAAATGTAGGTAACGACACCTCGCCCTATTCACTTGACCAGCTTTATAGTGCTAGCGGCACATACAGCGGAAGCTACTCTTTACCCTCTTCAATTCCCGACCCCAACATTAAGCCTGAAAATGTGGAGAGCTGGGAAGCTGGTCTTGAAACACGTTTGTTTCAAAATCGCATACGTGTAGATTTAGCCGTGTACAGCTCATCAACTACCAATCAGATTTATAGTGCTGCGGTTGATCAGATTGTGGGAGCTCGCACCATGACCATCAACGCTGGCGAGATTGCAAATAAAGGGGTAGAAGTTGCTCTAGGTTTCACCCCAGTAAAAACAAAAGATTTTAAGTGGGATTTCGACATCACTTGGTCGAAAAACAAAAATACCCTCGTGAGTGTGAGTGATGAGTGGGACAACAACGAGCCTTTGCAAACCAGCATGGGAACAACCATCGGAAGTAGAACATTCGTCTATTCTTATGTGGGTGAAGAAATGCATAAAATCTATGGCAAGGGCATTCAGCGCGCCCCTGAAGGAGCTACATACACTACTGCTTCGGGAGAAACTAAAAGCGCAGCAGGGATGCATATTGTGGACGCTTCCAATGGATATCCGCTGCTCGATGAAACCACCACAACGGAGATTGGTAATGTGAATCCCGATTGGAGAGCTGGTATGACGCACCGTTTACGCTATAAAAACCTTAGCTTGGCTGCCACATTCACAGGTCAGCTGGGTGGTAATGCCTTTTCGGTAACCAACTTTGCCCTTTCTTATATCGGTAAATTGAACAACTCTATTGAAGGACGTAATGATGGACTCGTACACCACGGGGTGAACCTCAATGCCGACGGTACTTATACAGAAAACACCACCGTAACTTCAAGCATTCAAACCTACTACAATGCTTATATCTGGAACCGCGACAACACAGAGATGAATACGTTTAGCACCTCATTTTTAAAGCTCAAAGAAGTGCGCATGGATTATGATTTACCAAAAACGCTTTGCGCCAAAACAGGTATTGTGCAAGGGGCTGCAGTGGGTGTGTATGCCACTAATGTTTTCTGTTTGACCGAATTCCCTCAATATGACCCCGAGGTGGGAATGCTAAATGGTTCAAATATCATGAAAGGTATCGAAACGATGTCGATGCCTATGACAAGAACTATCGGTTTCAACGTTAAACTTTCATTTTAGTTAATGCGATAATGCGATAATGTGCTAATGTGGCTTTGCACTCAAAATTTTAAAGACAATGAAGATAAATATTAAAAATACGGTCGCAACTTTTGCGCTTGCTGCAACTTCTGTGGCATGTACAGGCGATTTTGAAGACATCAACACTAACCCGAATACTTCTACCGTGGGAGCGGTAAAAGCCCACACACTTTTTGAACCCGTACTCTATGGTTCAGCCAATGAATGGCAAGAAAATACTTGGTTTTGGAACAATGAATTGATTCAATTCACCGCTTTTACTGGTGGTGGAACTCGCCAAGAACATATGTATTATATTTCCGACCAAAACTGGCAATCAATTTGGAATGGCTATGCTGGCTTAGCAAACAATGCTTCGCATATGTATGACCTCAGCGTGGAACAAGATAACTTGCCTTTCCAAGCTATTTCACAAACCATGAAAGTGCTTTTGCTCTCGAATCTCACCGATATGTTTGGAGATATTCCTTATTCGGAAGCTTTCCTCGGGCGTGAGGGTGGAACGACTAAGCCTAAATACGACTCACAACAAGCTGTCTATGAACAAATGTTTGCCGAATTGGAAGCTGCCAACACCGTTTATGCTAGCAATCCAATTATGGAAAGCGACAAAAGAAGTCTTGATGGTTTGTTTGGTGGTGATATGGCTAAATGGCAAAAGTTCAACAATTCAATCTATCTACGTTTGCTTTGTCGTGTGAGCGGTCGCTCGGAGATGAATGCAGGAACAAAGATGGCGGAAATGCTCGCTAATCCTGAAACCTACCCCATCTTCACTTCGAATGAAGATAATGCAGCTTTGTTCTATAAAGGTGTTGACCCCTACGATAATTATTTCACAGAGCACACCTTGAGTAGCTTCACAAGTGGTGGACGAAAACTGACGGAACAGTTCATCAATATGACTTTAATTGCCGACACCATCAACGAAGAGCGTGTGGAGCAATATTGCGACCCTCGTTTGCCTATTTGGGGGCAAAAAGCTGCCAACAGCGTTTATTGGAAAGGTACGGTGGCAGGCTGTACTGCGGAAGAACGATCAACAGTAAATTATGGAACTTCGCAATTAAACTACGCTGTTTTCTGTCGTTCCGAAGCTCCGACATTCTTCATGGACTATGCCGAAGTGCAGTTCATCTTTGCCGAAGCAGCTTTGAAAGGGTATATTTCGGGAAATGAAGAGGTCGCACGAAGCTACTACGAGAATGCGATTACGGCATCGGTGGAAAAATGGGCTGATTTAGGTCAGTATGGCGATACTATCGTGGCTGTTGCTTCTGAAGACATTTCGCTATTCTTAGCTTCAGAACTAGCATCGTGGGATTTGAATGAAGACCATGAAAAATTAATTGCCGAGCAAAAACACTTGGCATTGTTTTGGACTAGCATGGAGGCGTATCATGAATACCGTCGAACAGGATACCCTGAACTCACCATTGGTGCAGGAACGCTCAACGACCATATTCTGCCCACACGCTTTGCCTATCCTAACGTGTCGGTGGCTACCAATAGTGCCAATGTGCAAGAGGCTCTTAATCGAATGAACGGCAGCAACGACATGAAAACACCGCTATGGTGGAGCAAACAAGCAATCGAAGAATGAAAATAAAAATGAACCAAATGAATACAAAATACATCTCTAAATCGACTAATATCATCGTGCTCCTAACAAGCATGGTGCTTATCTCGCTTTCGTTTTTCCTTACTGGCTGTGAGGAAGAAGACGGATTAGTTTCTAACCCGTATTTCAGCATTGAGGGCGACCCCACAGGTATTTCAACCTCCACCGCTAAGCTGGAACAAAAATACACCGTGCGCTCTAACTGCTCTTGGCAAGTGGTGGCACAAGATTCAGCAGCTACTTGGGCAACAGCCTTCCCAAAAGAGGGTATAGATGATGGTATCTTCAAATTGACTGTGATAGAAATCACCACTACCTTTGCTAGAAACACCTACTATTCGTTTTTCGCTATTGTGGAAGATCTACGGGTGTTGTTCAGTATTGCGGTTGTAG
>JBKECD010000140.1:0-24792 GCA_047974225.1 Mangrovibacterium sp. | reverse complement strand
CATCAAAAGGATCAACCAATTCGCCAAAGTGCGCTTCATTGAGCTGAATCGCCATGGCATTGATGGTAAAATCACGGCGCAATTGATCATCTTCAAGCGTGCCATCTTCTACAATCGGCTTGCGAGAATCGTGTGTGTATGACTCCTTGCGAGCGCCCACAAATTCCACTTCGCCATCTTTGCTTCGCACCATGGCGGTGCCAAAGGTTTTGAATACATTCACTGTTGTTTGAGGACCTAAGCGCTTCGCCACCATCTGCGCCAGTTCAATGCCACTGCCGAGGGTAACAACATCAATATCCTTAGAGGGGCGTTGCAAAATCAAGTCGCGCACAAAACCGCCAATCACAAAACAAGGCTGATTGCGCTTGTCGGCTTCTTCGGAAATCGTTTTAAATATCGGATGTGTAAGATGTTTTTTCATGTTTTTCATGTTTATTGCCTTTGGCGTTTATGGCTTCGCTGTTTATTGGGCTTCGCTGTTTATGGCATGGAGCACTGTTTCTAGTTTTGTGCCTCGCGAACCTTTCACCAAAATCAACGACTGCTCGAAGAACACATGAGCCTTGAGATGATTTGCCAATTCAGATGAAGTCATAAAGGTAAGCATTTTGTCGGAATGTTTTGTTTTGGCAAAATGCGCACCCACCAAAAAGACAGCATCCAACTCCGCTGCTTCGAGCACATCCACGATGTGCTGATGCTCGATGGCACTACTCTCCCCCAATTCGAGCATGTCGCCAAGAATGGCGCATTTATGAGAATGCTTAATGCCTATCAGGTTTTTTAACGCCCCCTGCATACTTGTCGGATTAGCATTATAAGCATCGAGAATAATCCTGTTCGTTCCTCGCACTTCCAATTGCGAGCGATTGTTTGACGGCTGATAAGCCTCGATCGCCGATTGAATCTCGATGGGGTCGATAGCAAAATGACTACCAATAGCCACTGCTGCCATCACATTTTCAAAATTATATCCTCCGATGAGTTTTGTTTTGATGTAGAGCCAGCCCTTAGGGAAGAGTGCCTTCACCACCAATTGATAATCCGATGCTTCGGCTTCGCCTTGCACTTGCGCCATTGCCGAAGCACCGTAGGTGCTTCGATTTAATCCTGCCGATTTGTCCATCAGAATTTCATTGTCGGCACACACGAAACACTTACCTTGATGGGCGCGCAGATAATCATACATTTCGCACTTCGTGCGAATGACCCCCTCAAAAGAACCGAATCCCTCGAGGTGGGCTTTGCCCACATTGGTGATTAGTCCGAAATCGGGCTCAGCAATAGCACACAGCGCGGCGATTTCGCCGGGATGGTTTGCCCCCATCTCCACCACTGCCAGTTCGGTGTCGGCAGTCATGCCGAGAAGCGTCAGCGGCACTCCGATGTGGTTGTTTAGATTGCCTTTCGTGTAGCACAGTTTAAACTTTCTGCTGAGCACTGCTGCAATCAGCTCCTTGCTGGTGGTTTTTCCGTTAGTGCCGGTGATAGCGAGCACGGGCAACGCCAGTTGCTTGCGGTGATAATTAGCCAAATCTTGCAACGACTTGAGGACATCGTCCACCACGAGCAAGCGATCATTGGGCGCAAGCGATTGGTCATCGACCACCGCATAGGCAGCCCCCTGCTCAAGCGCCGTGTGCGCATATTGATTACCATCGAAATTTGCGCCCTTCAGCGCAAAGAAGATGGAATGAGGCACAATGGCACGTGTGTCGGTACACACGATAGGATACTTAATAAAGTATGCGTAAAGCTGATTTGTATTCATGGGGTGTAAAAATAAAAAAAATCCTCACTTAGCACAAGTGAGGACTTTTTTATATTTATGCGTTTTTCATTATTCTATACCACGAGGGCTACCCACTTGGCTCATCGCACATCGGAAACCGATGTCGATTGCTGAGTTCTTTTGGTCTTTAAAACGACGAGTGCCAGGGCTCAACCAATAGGCTCTATCCTTCCACGAGCCACCTTTATACACACGAGCTTCGTCGGAGATAAGAGATTGAGGACCTGTTTTTGGTCGCACATAGATGTCCGAAGTTTCCGCTTTTTCTTTCACCGCATTCCAGTCGTTGCCTTCAATCAATTGCGATTGATAGTCCCCATCATCGTAGTTACGGAAGTCAGCCACTGTGTCCTTCACCATATTTCCAAATTCATCCACGATAGGCTTGCCATCTGAATCTTTTTTCGGATTAGTATATACTGCACCACGATAAGGCTGAAACTCATTGACATCTTCTTGCGAAAGCGGACGATAAACATCAGCTACCCATTCGCTGACATTACCCGCCATACAATACAATCCGTAGTCGTTCGGGCGATAGCTTGTTACAGGCACTGTGATTTCACCACCATCATTTAGCGCACCCGCCATACCCATCATATCACCTCGACCACGCACATAGTTGGCTTGCATTTCGCCACGAGTTTTATTGTCGTTGCTACGCATATAGCTACCTTGCCAAGGATATATACGGCGCTCGGTGAGCAATTCGCCATCGGCATTACCAATCAACCCATAAGCGGCATATTCCCACTCGGCTTCCGTTGGCAGACGATAGTCAGGCAGAAGGACACCATCTTCCCAACGCACGCGGCGGGCATTTCCCGAAGCATCTTTTTTGGGTTTCTTGCCATCTTTTCCTTGATAAAGCGATGCGAGATAAGTCTCAGTGGTAAACACATTTTGTCCTTGCTGGCTTAAGGGGTCAAACTCCAAGATGCCTTGTTGCACCAAGATTTGCTCATTCACCCTGTCGGTACGCCATTTGCAATAAGCCTCCGCTTGCTCCCAACTGACACCCACAACAGGATAATCGCTGAATGCGGGGTGGCGCAAATAGTTTTTCAACCAAGGCTCATTATAAGCCATTTCACTTCGCCACACCAAAGTGTCGGGCAATGCTTGCTGATATTTCTGAGGAGCATCGGGATACACACGATGCAGCCAGTGCAAATATTCTCGCCAGTCGATGTTTGCCACTTCGCATTCATCCATATAAAATGAGGCGACAGTAACACGGCGAGGAGCATTATCCCATTTATACATAACATCTTGATCTACACGCCCCATGGTGAATGTACCACCTTCGATAAATTTCAAACCAGGACCAGCCAGTTGAGCTGCCTTAGGGTCGCTTTGAAAACCACCGTTGTCGGGGTTGTTATATTCCCAACCTGTTGTGCTCGAAGATTTCATACTCCGACCACCTTTATCTCCGAGTAGTCCGCAGCTTGTCGCAAACACTGCTAGGAACAATAATAAACTAAGTCTTGCTTTCATCTTACAAATTAACGTTATTAACCAAGGGGCAAATATAATAAACTTTAAATACAAAGCGTCATTTATTGTGCATTTCAACTAGAAATTAACATGGTGCACATAAAAAACACCCGCAAATTCGCCACAAACAGCTATTGCACAATATATCTCTAGGCTTTATTTTCTATAATTGTCGAATCCACAAAGGAGATTTCGCCCTTTGCCTCGTCAAAATACACATCAATTCTGCCCAAATTCAATCCGCCCCATCCCGTCTGATTAATCAGCACGGGCTTGCCGTGGGCATTCTTGGCAATGTAGGGCTCAGCCAAATACGTGTGCGTATGTCCGCCGAGAATCAAATCGGTGTGCTTGGTGTGAGGAGCCAACCGCTTATCACTAATCTTTCCCTTGACATTTTCATTGGTATATTCAAAGCCTAGGTGCGATAGGCAAATCACCAAATCACACTTATTTTTTTCTTTCAGTTGATATTCCATTTTTTGCGCCACCTCAATCGGGTCATTATAAATAATCCCCTCGAAATTCTTCGCATCAACCATTCCTTCGAGCTCCACCCCCAAACCATAGACCCCCACTTTAATTCCTTTCTGATAGAAAATATGATAGGGCACAAATTCGCCCATGAATGACGTGCCCGAGAAGTCGTAGTTGCTGCAAACAAACGGGAAACGCATGTGTTGCATCGCTCGTGCCAAGCTTTCCAAGCCATTGTCGAGCTCGTGGTTTCCCATGGTGGCGGCTTGATAGCCCATCTTCGACATCACTTTAAAAATCAATTCTCCCTTATAAGTATTGAAATAAGGCGTGCCTTGAAACATATCGCCACTATCGAGCAGCATCACATTATCCTCCTCGGTTCTGATGCGATTAATCATGCCCGAAAGGCGAGCCAATCCCCCTCTACCCTCAAAAGTTCCTTCCGCAAAAGGGTCAATCCGACAATGAATATCATTGGTGTGCAAAATCGTGAGCTTTTTCGCCCCTGCCTCCTTTGCCATCAAGCGCTTGGGCAACGACGCTAAGGCTATTCCACCCGAAAATAGCATCGCCTGCTTCAGAAAACTACGTCTATTGCTCATGTCTAATCCTTCCATCCAGTTCGCCCGAAAGCATCCGCCCTGCGGCATGCTCTTCGCGCATATAATCAATAAAGCTATCTCTCACCTTGAAGTCAGTCTCCACCCGCCGAATGGGGTTTAGAAACATCGTCATATTATCGCCTCCATTTGCCACATAATCGCTCGTAACGATCCAATATGTTTTGTTTTTATCGAACGGACGACCGCCCAGCTCCAGTTCGCTCACTCCGCCTTGAGCATCAATGACCAGTCGAGCTCCTGCAATCACATCACCTCCACGCTTGGCTGTAATTTCGGCAAACTTCCACATGTTCTCGCCTGATATTTGCAAATAGACCACTTGATTTTCAAATGGAAACATCTCGTATAATTTCGCAAGGCTCAATTCGCCAGCTGGGAAATTCGTCCGCAAAGAATGGTAATTAATATACGCCATGTCGGGATAAACCGCTGGATCTAACTTTCCGCCCAATTGCCGCATATTTTCCAGAAACATATCTGCCAGACAATTTGTGAGCTTACTTTCGGGCATCTCTCGGCGCATCTCTTCTGCCGAAAGGATAATCACCTCGCCCATCTCTCGCTCCAGCTCCTCGCGATAGGGCTGAATGAAGGTAAGCATCGCGGAATCAACAGCGGCTTGCGTTGGCTCATTAGGCATCGTTCCTCCTTGCATCTGCGACACGGAAAGGCGAGCCTTGCATGCTGTCAGCAAAAGCAAAAACGCCAACACTAAGCGCAATCTATTCATGAGTTTCTATTTAAATTTTAGGCAAATATGATACATTTCTACCATATTATCCTTATGTTTGTGGTTAAATTATGAAATCTACCCATCTACTTAAAACACATTTTAAATACTCACCTGCCATTAGAAATAATGAAGAACCTTATCGTCTGTTTTCTGTCCATACTTTTCATGCACAGCGCTGCATTCGCCCAAGAGAACCCCACTTTTGTGGCTAAAAAGGGCGACACCATTTATTCCATTCTCCGTGAAAACAATCTTCCTCCGAGCAAATACCTTACTCTATTCAAAGAGTTAAACTCGGGGAAGCTCACCAAAGACAACGGCTTGATGGTGGGGGTGAAATATCGACTTCCTCTTTCTGAAGAAGTCGCCAATGTCGAAAAAACAGAGCCCGAAAAAACAGACTCCTCGCCGGCATCCTATAAAACAGTAGTGGCGAAAAGAGGCGATGGCATCTCCATTATTCTCAATCGAAACGGGTTGAGCCCCGATAAATACACCGCTGAATTTATTGCGCTCAACAAGAAAAACATTGGCAAAAACAATGAATTGTATGTAGGGGTGAAATATCGACTTCCTATTGATGAAGAGTCGCCTTCCGACGAGCTCCCAAGCACTCCTGCTTCGCCCGTGGCATATAAAACAGTCGTGGCAAAAAGTGGCGATGGTATTTCTATTCTTCTCAATCGAAATGGACTGCGCCCTGATAAATATACCGCTGAATTTATTGCGCTCAACAAGAAGAATATTGGCAAGGACAATTCGCTTTTCGCAGGAGTGAGCTATAAGCTGCCTATTTCCGACGACGAACCAATCAGCGCCCCAGTGGCGAGCGACAACACGCCCTCGGGAAACTCCATTAGAAAACTCAACAATCCGCTTTATGGTTCGAAATATCAGAACTTCAACCAAGTGAGCCGACAGCTTGAAGGGGCTATTTTCTATCTGATCAGCGGGCATGGCGGTCCCGACCCGGGCGCACATGGATACTATAATAGTATCTCTGTTTACGAAGATGAGTATGCCTATGACGTTACGCTCCGTCTTTCGCGCGAACTGGAGTCGCATGGCGCAAAAGTATATATGATTATCTATGATAAAAACGATGGCATCAGAGATGGTATCTATCTGACTGCCGACAAAGATGAACGGTGCTATCCCAACCAAAGCATACCGCTCAATCAGACCAAGCGACTCGACCAACGAAGCGAAGCGGTGAATGCGCTCTACAAAAAAAACAAAGGGAGCTATCAGCGATGCATCATCACCCATATTGATTCGCGTGGCAAAAATGAGCTTATTGATGCATTCTTTTATCATGACGAGCGAAGCACGGGCGGCAAGAAGCTTGCCGAAATTCTCTACAAGACCTTCGATGATAAATATAAAAACCGCAACAATCCGCGCGAATATCACGGCACAATCTCTACTCGCCGACTCTATGTGCTTCGCTGCACATTGCCTGTCGCCGCATTTATCGAGCTCGGAAATATCAACAACTCACGCGACATCCAGCGCATTGTGCAGGAAAGTAATCGCCAAGCACTCGCCAATTGGCTTTGCGAGGGATTAATCGAAGATTATCGTGTGAACAAAGGAAATAAATAATCTAGTCCAACATTTGGGGGGCGAAGAGCAAAAAAGAGACATCTCAAAAAAAATATTTTCTCAAAGTAAAAAAACTTTGGGCTTGCTGCACACAAATCCGACCCAAAGTAAAAAAACTTTGGGCTTGCTGCACACAAATCCGACCCAAAGTAAAAAAACTTTAGGCTTGCTGCACACAAATCCGACCCAAAGTAAAAAAACTTTGGGCTTGCTGCACGCAAATCCGACCCAAAGTGAAAAAACTTTGGGCTTGCTGCACGCAAATCCGACCCAAAGTAAAAAAACTTTGGGCTTGCTGCACGCAAATCCGACCCATTGTCTTTTGTCGGCAGTTACAATTGTTACTTTTCAAAACTCCCTTTTTAAGCCCTTTCAGATTACTCTCAAAAAGACTTCGCCTTGTAATTCGCCTATAAATAGACAGGTAGCGCCAAAAAGTATCTTTATTTTTAGTAAGCTTCCTAATAAAACCAAAAAATCGTTTCTGCCAAAATATCTTTGGCACTATATTTGCTTTGGTGTAAGAAAAGATACTTTTATTATTAACTGTTTAAATCTCGATAAAATGAAAAAATCATTTTTATATCTTTCAGCTGCGTTATTCCTCACAAGCTGCTCTTCGCAACCTAGCGAAGAACCAATTCACCAACATGAGTCGAAATACATGAACGCCAAAGAAACTCCCCTCTTTGAGGTGGCGAATGGCGCAAAGGTGAATGCCGAAACCAAAAAATATTGGGAACTTCCTGCCGAATCGCCACAACGAGTGTCATTCGACGGCAACAAAATCTATACGGTGAGCGATGGACTTTGGAGCATTGCTTCGGAAAGCATTGTGAACATGCAAATCATCGAAGGTCCTGAAGGGCTGATTATCTTCGACACCGGCGACAACACGCACGATGCCGAAAACTTCTATGCCCAATTGCGCACCGTAACCCAAACGCCCATCCGTGCTATTATCTATTCGCACTCGCACTATGCGCTCGGCACGCAATACATCCTCGACCAAGAGGCGAAGCGTGGAAACACCAAAAAGATTCAAATCATCGGTCATCACAAGCAAAACTATGAAGTGGCGACCACCTCAGGCTTGGCTGCCATTCACCCCGAAGTGTCGGGCGTGTTGATGGCTCGCTCGATTGAGCAATTCAACCTCTATCTGCCCGAAGAGGGAGCCGACAGCCGATTTAAAAACACCATTCTGCCCGGCGAAGGAAAATATGTGCCTATCGACACGCCAGTGAAAAATGGTCAGAAATTGAAAGTGGCAGGACTCGACGTGGTGTTCTACACCGATGGCATTCAGACCGACACCGAAAACCAAGTGCTTGCTTATTTCCCCGAAAGAGGCGTGGTGTTCAACAATGTGATTTGGGGCTGGTTTCCGAATATTTATAGCATTCGTGGCGGAAGATATCGCAACCCCGAAGGCTGGATTGGAGCTGTTGATTTCATCCAAAGCTTAAACCCCAACTATGTGCTTTCTACGCACTCCGTGCCGATGAAGTCGAAAGAACAAGTCAGCAAATCGTTGCAAGACTATAAAGATGGACTTGCATTTGTGCTCGACCAAACGCTCAAAGGCATCATGCTAGGATTAAATCCGCAAGAGTTGCAATATTTTGTGAAGCTCCCCGAGCATCTAGCCAATGCGCCGCTATTGGTGCAAAACTATGGCGAGGTGAGCAACATGGTGGGTCGAATCTATGTGGCTAACTTTGGTCAGTTCGACCGCAATGCGGCACACATCAACACGCTTCACCCCGATGAAGAAGCTTCTCGCATGGTGATTGCCATGGGTGGCGATGCTGCGACTTACGAGAAAGCGCAAAAAGCCTATCAGGATGGCGATTACATCTGGGCAACGCAATTGGCTGACTATCTGGTGAAAAATCAAGCTTCCGACAAGAACAAACAATTGAAAGCTGACTGTCTTCGCCAAATGGCTTATCTATCGACTTCCACCAACAACCGCTCGTGGTATTTGTCGCAAGCACGTGAATTGGAAGGCAAAACAAGCATCATCACCGCTGTGCCAGCTAGCGGAAATGCGATTGTGGAAAACCTCTATGAATATGTGAAATACTACCGCATTCGCATCAATCCTGAGCGTTCGGAAAACACCAACAAAGTGCTTGTCCTCGACTTCGGAAAAGAGCAATATGGCTTGCAAGTGAACCGTGGTATTGTCTATCCAATCCAAGAGGTGAAAGGATTGAATCCTGATTATAAAATCTCAATGCAACCCGAAACATGGGCATTGATTTACAATGACATGAAATCGGTGGACGAACTCTTGCAAGCTGGAGCAATCAAAGTGGAAAAAGGAAGCAACGAAGGTGTACTGAATTTCTTCAGCCAATTCGACATGCTTTTCGACTGGGCTAACGACCCTGCGCTGCAAATGGCAAAAGCTTTGTTGAGCAAATAACGAAGTCATAATATTATCCGAAGAGGGTGCGCCGAAAGATATTCGGCACACCCTCTTTTGTTTTGAAGTTGGCTATCAAATAACCATCAAATAAAAATTACACTCGAAACCAATTAGTTATACCCAGATTTTCTGAATTTGAAGGAAATCCATCAAATAAGAATCAAATAAAGCTATGCCCAGAAAGGCAAATACTTCACAAACTTTCTTGATTTGCTCTCTGGGTCATCATATTTGATAAGCTCTGCATCCAAAGTATCTCGAATGATGCGTGAAGCAATTGCAGCATTCTTTTCTTCAATGCTAAATCGCTCGCGGATAGATTGGTTAGTCATTTTTTCACTCGACACGTGGCAAAGACAAGCATGCTGATAAGTGGCTCGCACTTTATCATTCTTATCCATCAAGTTAAACTCTTTGAAAGCATACATGATCGCCTTTGTGTGTTTTTCCTTTGTTTGGAAATCAGGTGCTGGCAATTGATAATTCTCCACCATAAAGACCACTTTATCAATGCCACTACCTTTTTCTTCACAGATGCCAATCCGCCGCATAAACGAAGCCAGCACTTCATTTCGCGACTGAAATTCATCAATAAAACGATTTGTTGTTATCAGTGGAAGTCCGGGGTTTGTAAATTCGATTCGGTCTTCAAATATTTCAATCATCGGACAGGTGCCGATTTCGGTAAAATCTTGATGAATCAACGCATTTGCCACCAGCTCACGAATGGCAAGCTCAGGATACATACGCACATCATTCCGAAAGGCTCGACCTATTTCCTCGTTGGCAGGCAATTGACCGTTAATCCAAGTAATCAACTCTTCAAAACCAGCTGCATAACCTTTGCCCGTTGGCAATTCTCGCTCCGTGAAAACCCTATTCTTACCTTTATAGACAATCACTCGAACAGCCTTTCTTTTTAGCCCATCGAATTCGTCCATGTTTTTCGCAAACAAGATTGCGCCTAGATTTGTAATCGAGTATTTACTCCCAGAAGGCTTTACAAACTTCTCAGAAAGCAACTTTTCAATCACACCTTCGCGGCTTGTGGGGTAAGGAAGTTTTAAGGATTCAAATAAATACTGCGTGTCTAGAAGTTGAATAAGCTCATCGCCCAAAAGTCCTTTCTTGGCAATTCCTTGCTCAAAAGAAGACACATTGCGCTTCGCCCAAATCTTACTTTCTTTTTTTGGAAACTCTGCCAATTTTCGAGTATAGCTGCCCACACGCACATAATCCACATTGTTGAATCGTGTCGGTTGTGTTTGCGCAGCGGGTATTTCAATCAGTGCTACATCGAGACCTTGGTAACTAAACTCATAGAATCGAAAATCAATTCGAGGCGACAGCCGCTGAATCAACCAAGTTTCCAACTCCTGCTTCTTCACCTTATAGGTAGAAGGCTTGAAAGAAGTGCCCACAACAACATGTGGGTCATCATCAACACCAAACACCAAATAAGCATTTTGCTGATTAAACAAATTTGCGCCATTGGATAGTGCTGAAATACGTTCTCCTATTTCATCTGGAGAATGAAAATTCTGCTTAAATTCCACCCATTCACTCTCTTCCGATTGCTTTAGTAACTCTTTCAGCAAATCCGTCAATTCTTTTTCACTCATATCTATAACGCTATCAAATAACCATCAAATAAAAATTAAACTCGAAACCAATCAGTTACACTCAGATTTTTTGAATTTGAGGGGAATCCATCAAATAAGAATCAAATAACCATCAAATAAAAACTACACTCGAAACCAATTAGTTATATTCAGATTTTCTAAATTTGAAGGAAATCCATCAAATAAGAATCAATCTTCTCGTTACACACTTTCCGCAGCGTAAAGTACGCAATAAGTCCACCCATTTCCAAATAATCCTCAGCAAAATCCCTCCTTAATATTCGATTAACAAACAAAAGCGCAACTCAAGCGCTCTTCTACTCCAAGCCCCCATGAGCAAAGCAACTATCAACAAAAGGATTAAATGCAGAGCTACGCATTAATACACCCTGTTTTTTGCACCATATGTTGCGCAAACATCCTGCTACTATTTACTTTCAATCAATCTATAATTGCCACTTTTGCAGGCATAATTAAAGAAACATGTTAATGAATAATTTGAATAAAAACTCAAACACCGAACGACTAGACTATACGGATTCAGAAATACTCCACGATTATTATATCGCCACTCTCAGCCGACAACTCAGCATGATGGGGCGACGAGAAGTGCACAACGGGCGCGCGCAATTTGGCATCTTTGGCGACGGCAAAGAGCTGGTGCAAATCGCCTATGCCAAATCCTTTCAACCCGGCGATTGGCGCTCGGGATATTATCGCGACCAAACCTTCATGCTCGCACTGGGGCAGCTCAAGCCCGAGGAGTTTTTCGCCATGATTTATGGCGACTCCGATGTGGCATTCAACCCTTCCACTGGGGGACGGAATTTCAACAACCACTTTTCCACAAGCAATGTCAATGCCCAAGGCGAAATCAAAGACTTGATGACGCAATATAATTCTGCATCCGACATTTCGCCCACCGCAGGGCAAATCCCTCGCCTGCTCGGATTGGCGCAAGCTTCAAAACTGGTGCGCCAACAGCCCGAATTGAAAGCATCACTCCATAATAATGTCAATGGCTCGGAAGTCGCCTTTGGCGCAATCGGCGATGCGAGCACTTCCGAAGGGATGTTCTGGGAAACCATCAATGCCGCAGGCGTGCTGCAAGTGCCCTTGGCACTTTGCGTCTATGATGATGGCTATGGTATCAGTGTGCCCAAAGCACTTCAAACCACCAAAGCAAGCATTTCGGAAGCACTGGCAGGATTTGAGAAGAGAGAAGGAACAAATGGTTGGCATATATATAAATGTAAAGGCTGGGACTATGCCCAAATGCTTGAGGTGATTGGCAAAGGGGTGGAATTGTGCCGCAACAAGCAAGAACCCGTGCTTTTCCACGTGGAAGAAGTAACGCAGCCTTTCGGGCACTCCACTTCAGGCTCTCACGAACGATACAAAACCCCCGAACGATTGCAGTGGGAAAAAGATTTCGATTGCCTTACTCAGTTTCGACAATATATTATAGGTATAGGCGAAGCCGATGAAGAATTGCTTCAAAAGATTGAAAAAACAGCCCAAAAACGAGCAAAGCAAGCGCGCGAAAATGCGTGGAAAAATTATGCCGACGCCTATCGCCAACCCACTGAACGATTGGGCGAACTTGTGGAAGCCTTCAAATCAAATGCCAGCAATCCTATCGACTATACCGAGAAGTTTCAGAAGATGAAAGCTCGCACATTCCCCACTCGACGAGCATTATATAGCGTGGGAAAGGAACTCTTCTTGGATTCGCACTTGGCAGATGGCGCAAGCAAAGAACGCGAGGAACTGCAACAATGGCTCGATGAATTTATTGCCGACACCAATAAACGATATAATGGGCAACTCTATCGAGAAGGAGCTGATGCGACTCTCAAGGTGAAAGCCATTGCCGCCACCTATGCCGATGATGCTGAAATGGTGAATGGCTCGACGATTATAAGCCGCAACTTTCATGCCTTGTTTGCCAAATATCCCAATGCGCTCACCTTTGGCGAAGACACCGGATTCATGGGCGATGTGAACCAAGGCACTAAAGGATTGCAAGATGCATTTGGCATGAATAGAGTGCAAGACACCGGGATTCGAGAAACTACTATTATCGGTCAAGGCGTCGGCTTGGCACTTCGTGGGTTTCGCCCGATAGCCGAAATCCAATACCTCGACTATATTAATTATGCCATCCCCACATTGAGCGACGATGTGGCTTCCTTGCAATATCGCACGATGGGCAAGCAAGCCTGCCCACTGATTGTGCGCACACGAGGGCATCAGCTGCAAGGCATCTGGCATGCCGGGTCGCCGATGCAAATGTTGCTCGGCAGCATGCGCGGCATGTTTTTGTGCGTGCCTCGCAACATGACCCAAGCCGCAGGGATGTATAACACGCTGATGGCTGGCAACGACCCCGCCATTGTGATTGAGCCCCTCAAAGGATATAACCTGAAAGAAAAAATGCCCAGCAACATGGGCGAATATCGTGTGCCAATGGGCGAGCCCGAAGTGGTGCTTGAGGGAAGCGATGTTACTCTCGTAACCTATGCATGGTGTGTGCGCCATGCGCAAAAGGCGGCAAGCCTTCTGAAGGAACAAAAGAATATCAAGGTTGAAATTATCGACGTGCAGACACTCCTGCCTTTTGATGTGAATCATCGGATTTTAGAATCGGTGAAGAAAACAGGCAAGTTGGTCATCCTCGATGAAGATGTGCCCGGCGGAGCAAGCGCCTATATGCTGCACAAGGTTTTGCAAGAACAAAAGGCTTTTAATTATCTCGACAGCCAACCAGTGTGCATTCATGCCCAAGAACATCGCCCCGCCTATGGCGTGGATGGCGAATATTTCACCAAGCCCAACGTAACGGTTATTGTAGAAGAGATTTACGAACTAATGCGAAGTGCGGATGAAAAAAAATATGTGAAACTTTAGCCAAGCAGTGAACAATCGCAATTAGTTTGGCGTTTATGGGATATAATGCAGTTAATCATGTATTAAGAATATGTGAATTAGCGCTGTTTTATGAAGAAAGAAGATGCCACAATTTGCAGTTTAAATAGAATACCTATCTTTGTGGTTCGTAATATTTATAAATTTAAATTTTAATTCAATGCCAGCAAAAATTAGATTGCAGCGTCATGGACGCAAGCGCTATGCTTACTACCACATTGTGGTGGCAGACAGCCGGGCACCACGTGATGGTCGTTTCATTGAAAGACTTGGTTCGTATAATCCAAACACGAACCCAGCCACAATCGATCTTGACTTCGACAAAGCCGTAACTTGGCTTCAAAATGGTGCACAACCAACCGACACCGTGCGAGCTATCCTTTCTTATAAAGGAGTGCTCTACATGAAACACCTCCTTGGTGGTGTGGCTAAAGGTGCATTCACCGAAGAAGAAGCTAAGAAACGTTTCGAAGCATGGGTGAACGAAAAGGAAGGCAAAATCCAAGCCAAAAAAGATGGCCTCGTGAAAGGGGCAAGTGATAAAAAGCAAGCTGCCTTGGAAGCTGAAGCAAAAGTAAACGCTGACCGCGTTGCTGCTCAAGCTCAAAAGAAAGCCGAAGCTGAAGCTGCTGCTGCCGCAGCACAAGCCGAAGAAGCGCCTGCCGAAGAAGCAGAAGCAACTGAGGAAGCTCCAGAAGAAAGCGCTGAGTAATCTCATCAAAAAAAATATCATGCGCTATTGCTTTAAGCATAGTGCATGATATTTCTCTAAAAAACAAAACACACAACAACATATTCTGAACACTACTAATTGGAGGATGAAATAAGAACTAGAAATAACATATTAATTTAAAAACAAATATTTATCAGTTATGAAAAAAAGAATTTTATTCGTAGCAGTAGCATTAGCCCTAGGAGGCTTGACGGCAACTGCCCAAGAACAAGAACAAAAACCAGCCAGAGACTACAACAAGTGGTCGATTGACGGAGGCGTAGGCTTCAATAAAGCATGGAGAGATTTTACTCCTGGCTATGGTTCGAAAACACCTAGTTTCCTTACAGGTGATCTCGGTGTACGATATATGTGGAGTCAAAACTTAGGTCTAAAACTAGACTATGGCTACAACAACATCGCCCCTTCTGATGGCAGCAAAAACTTCGATGCTGCGTATTCTCGTGTGAACTTACAAGCTGTGATTAACGCTGGTAAAGTCCTAGACTTTGCTGAGTGGACAAAGACTATCGGTCTTTTGGTGCACGCAGGTCCTGGAGTTGGATTTCTCAATAGCGACGCCATTGATGCTGCCGACAAACAAATCAACTTCATGGGAGGTGCTACACTTCAATTCCGCTTGAGCGACCGCATCGCCCTTAATCTCGACGGAAGTGCCACATTGCCTTTGATGAAGGATGACCTTGCTTGGGATGGTTATGGCGCAAGCCAACGCCAAGGCGTTTTATTCAACGGATCACTCGGTCTTTCGGTTTACCTAGGCAAAAAAGAGGTTCACTCGGATTGGTATGTCGCTCCTGACAAGTCCGCTGAAATGGAGGCGCAAATCGCTGAGCTTTCTGCTAAAATCGACAAATACCAAAGCGAAGCTGCTGATGCCGCTGACGTAGTTGCAAATCAACAAGGCATCAACAAATTGGCCGGCGATATCGCAGGATTGAAAAACGTAGAGAACGTTGGCAATTATGATGACTTCGTGAAACTATTGACTGAGCAAGGATTCGTTTCTGCATTCTTCGCCTATGACAGCTCAAGAATTTCAGCTAGCTCAATCAACAACATCAACTTCTTGAAAACTTACTTGGAAAACAACCCAAGTGCAACAGTTGAAGTGCAAGGCTATACTGATGGAAAAGGCGATGCAAGCTACAACCAAAAACTTTCAGAAAAACGCGCTCAAACAGCGGCTAAATTGCTCACCGAAGCAGGAATTTCCGCTTCTCGCGTCAAAGCAGTAGGCATGGGCATTGATTCTAATGTGGATGTAAACTCTGCTAATGCACGCCAAATAGCCCGCCGAGCAATTTTCATCATCAAATAATTTTGATTTGCTGAAAAAATCAGTACAACAAAGTTGTAATCCAAATATTAAAGGCTACCTTCGGGTAGCCTTTTTTTTCATTAAACATCATAGTCATGACGCCAATCATCGAATGCATTCCCAATTTCAGCGAAGGACGCGACAAGCGCATCATCAATCAGATTGCTGACGCAATCCAATCAACGCCCCAAGTCAAACTCCTCCATATCGACATCGGCTATGACGCCAACCGCACTGTGATGACCTTTGCAGGTGCGCCCCTAGCCGTGGTGGAAGCAGCATTTCAAGCTATCAAAACAGCGAGCCAGCTCATCGACATGGAACTGCATCAAGGTGAGCATCCTCGTATCGGAGCTACCGATGTCTGTCCGCTCGTGCCTATATCTGGCATCAGCATGAACGAGGTGGTAGCGCTCGCACGACAACTTGCTGCAAAAGTGAGCAGCAAGCTCAATATCCCCGTATATTGCTATGAGGCAGCAGCATTCGAGCCACACAAACGAAACCTTGCGGCTTGCCGCAAAGGTGAATATGAAGGAATAGCAGCAAAAATAAAAGACCCCCTTTGGCAGCCCGACTATGGGGCTGCTCAATGGAATAAAAAAAGTGGAATCAGTGTAATTGGCGCCCGCCAATTCCTCATCGCCTACAACGCCACGCTCAGCACCGAAGACATCTCGATTGCTCAAGCAATCGCACAAAAAATCAGAACTAGCGGTCATGCCGACAGTCTGACAAAACAGCATGTCGCAGGAAAATTCAAAGCCCTCAAAGCTATCGGATGGCATATGCCCGAATACAAGGCCGCCCAAGTGTCGATGAACTTCACCGACTTTCAGATCTCAAAGCTACACGAGGTAATCGAAGAAATCAAAATCTTGGCGTCCGAGTATAGTTGTCAATTCATCGGGTCGGAACTTATTGGATTAATCCCCCTGCAAGCAATCCTTGATGCAGGAGAATATTACGCATCGCTCGAAAACAAAAGATGCTTACCAAACAATGAGCTAATAGCCCTCGCTTGCAAGCATCTTTTGCTCGATTATCACGAGTCTTTCGATGCGCCAAAGCGCATCGTCGAATATGCTCTTGAAGAACGCTAGAATGCTATTTCTTCTCGTCAGGATAAGCAATCCGCACATGATAGATATTCATCATCTTCTCCTTAAGCGTTTCCTTAATCACACTTAAATCATAAAGAGTGAGTGGGGTAAGTGCCAACTGCCCCTCCTTTAGTTTTGCATCAATCATTGATTCAATCAATGTGCCAATTGTTTCCGATGTCTTCTCTTTCAGCGCTCGAGTAGCAGCTTCGATACCGTCCACAATCATCAAAATTGCTGTTTCTTTCGTTTGGGGGCGAGGTCCAGAATAAGAAAAACATGCCATGTCAATTTCTTCATCGGGATGTTCATTCTTATACATGGTATAGAAATACTTTGCCTGCATCGTTCCATGATGCGAGGTGATGAAATCATGAAGCACCGAAGGTAAATTATGCTTCCGAGCTAGTTTCAGCCCCTCCTCCACATGCGAAATGATAATTCGGGCACTTTCCTTATTGTCGATATCATTATGCGGACTGTCTATTCCAACTTGATTTTCGACAAAATAAGTAGGATTAGCGATCTTCCCTACATCATGATACAAAGCGCCGGTATAGGCTAGAAATGGATTAGCCCCAATTCTTCTCGCCAAAGTCTCCGACAAATTGGCTAGCTGCAACGAATGCTGAAATGTTCCAGGAGCCTCTTCCGCCAACTTGCGCAACAATGGCTGATTGCTATTCGACAATTCAATCAAGGTTACATCCGACACAAAACCAAACAGCTTCTCAAAGATATAAATCAGCGGATAAACCAACATCACCAACACAACATTGACCACAAACCAAAGCAGATGACTCCACTGAATGCTCTGATAATTCCCTTCATGAATCATCGAAAAGGCAATAAACATCACCGAATAGGCAAGCAACACCAACACTGCCGCAAATACAATGTCCGACCGTCGATGCAACCTATCAATGCTAAAGACAGCCACTACTCCCGCAACAAAACTCATGAAAATAAACTCAAAATTATTGGGGGCAAAATAGCCAATAAACAATGAGGTAATCATCAGCGTATAAATCGCTGTACGTGAATCAAAGAAAATACGTATCAGAATAGGCAAAATCACAATTGGAACAATGTAAATATTGACATAGTCGAACTTCAGCACAAAACTATATGCCGACACCATCAGCAAGATGATAAGCAGAATAAAAGACAATTGCCGCTTCTGCTTGAATATCTGCGGGCGAAAATAGGCAAAGTATAGCACCAACATCAAAAAGCACATCAGAATCACCAAAATCTTTCCTACAATAAGCAACACCTGATCTACATCAAGCATCTGCCGGTTTTCATAAGTCTTCTTGAGCGAGGTCAGCACTCGAAATAAATATGGGTTCACAATATCCCCCTT
This sequence comes from Mangrovibacterium sp., assembly GCA_047974225.1. Taxonomy (GTDB): domain Bacteria; phylum Bacteroidota; class Bacteroidia; order Bacteroidales; family Prolixibacteraceae; genus JBKEDC01. The sequence goes on along the minus strand of JBKECD010000140.1, from coordinate 6,546 downwards.
CAAGATAATTCGCTCCCCTGCCTGAATCATGCCATGAGTTTCCGATATCGAGGCAAGCTGTCGCTTCAGCTCCTGCTCGCTATAATCTGCCTCATAGCTCAAATTCTCCTGCAAGAAACTAGCTGGACTCGCCAGCTGAGAAATCGCAAGATAGGACTCCGCAAGATTATGCTGCATGACACTATCCAGCAAGGTATAAGCCTGCTTCATAGGCGTCAATGATTCAATTGAAATGAGATCAACCGATTTATTAGAAATAAGCTGCACAAACTGCCGCCCTTTAAGTATCGGGTCATTTTCCAACGATTGCGCCACAATCCCCCCCCGATACAACAGCCTCAGCTCCTGCTCCATTGTTGCAATTAACTCTGGTGTCAATGTCGAATGTCTCGCCGACAAGCCTTCTAGGGCTATTCTATAATTTGCACACTGAACAGCTCCGACCAGTGTGTCCTTGCGATAATACGGTGCAAAAATCTGCCGCACAGAATCACGCTGAGCCTTCACAACTGCTTCATCTTTATAGATCGCAAAGTCAAATGGAGCGACTAAATTCTCATGCTGCCACGGTGTGTTTTTTTGAAATTCATATTGAAACCGGCTTTCACCTGGAACTATAAAATACAACAACACCATCGACACCACAAGCACCAATGACACATATAGTATGTGGTAATATTTTCCCAAGTATTCTAAAAATCTTTTCATGTTTTTGCCTAATTATTACTTAAAGACTAAATGAATGTCTATCTTTATCCTTTTAACTATCGGTTTGCAATATACGTTTTGTGTACTTCTACAAAGAAACGTCTATTTTTTATTATACTGGGGTTAAAGATAGAAATAATGTAGAATAAAAGTGTAATTTCGGTGCTCAAGCGCATCACACTTCAAAATATCAATCGAAATTAAAGCATGCAATTTGGCATTTGTACACTAAGCGCGATTCCTGTAAGAGTCGAACCAACAGAAAACAGCCCGATGCTTACCCAGATTCTTTTTGGCGAGCACTACTCCATTATATACGAATTTATGGGCTGGCTACTGATTACACTTGAATTTGACCAGTCAGAAGGATGGATTGACTCACGCATGGCATCGCCCATATCAGCTCGCACATTCAATCGCATCTGTTCAAGAAAAGCCGCTGTTTGCACGAGTGTTCTCGACTTAATTGACAATCAACAAGAGCAACTCATGATAATGGCGGGGAGCTCGCTCCCGCTTTGGCGACCAATCAAAAAAGAATTTTCACTGGGACAATCTTACTATCTTCCTAGTGGCGAATTTAATGCCAAGCCAATAAAAGACCTCGGTCAATTCATCATTCAACGAGCTCTCATGTACTTCAATGTGCCACATCTCAGCGGTGGGCGATCGCCTTTTGGAATTGATGCTAGCGGGCTGATACAAATCATCTTTAAAATGGCACTAATTCAACTTCCACGCTCACTCAAGGAGCAAGTCCACCATGGAGAAGTGCTCTCTTTTATTGCCGAATGTCAGAATGGAGATGTCGCATTCTTTCAAGACGAACAAGGGGAGATTAATCATGCAGGGTTCATTTGGGAGAAAAATAAGATCATACATGTGTCAGGCACTGTGCGCATTGACAACATTGATCAGCATGGCATATACAACACTCAAAGTCGAAGATACACACATGATCTTCGTGTCATCAAACGAATCGGATATAGCAATTAATTTTTCTTGATTCTCAACTCGTTAAACTCGTTCATAAACGAAGTCTTCACGCATCGAAATCCGATAGCACAGGTGGCAGTATCTTGATATTCAAAGGTGCGAGTACCATTTCGGATAAAATACGACACATCCTTCCACGAACCGCCTCTGATAACCTTACGCTTCAGCACTGGAGGGTCATTAGGCAAGGCATTGTATTGATATTGCGGATTAAAATCACTCATAAACTCATAGGACGACTCATCAAAAGCGGTGCTGGTCCATTCAGCCACATTACCAGCCATGTCAAACAGACGGTAGTCGTTAGCGCCATATGATGCCACAGGCACCGTCGTTGCTCCCCAACGAGAATCCGCCACATAGTTTCCACGCCGTGGCTTAAAGTTAGCCATATAGCACCCTATTTGAGTTCCCACATAATAGCTTCCCCAAGGATAAAGAGTCCGCGTTTTACCTGCACGAGCTGCATACTCCCATTCTGCCTCGGTAGGCAGACGGTAATCGTGATTTTCCACTCCTTTATTGGCAGTCTGATAGTCGTTAAAAAATCGAGTTCGCCAATGGCAGAAAGCCGTTGCCTGAAGCCAAGTAACCCCGACCACAGGGTAGTTGTCAAATGAAGGATGCCAAAAATAAGCTCGCATCATTGGCTCATTATAGGAATAGGTGTAATCTCTCACCCACACTAAGGTGTCGGGGTAAACAGGAGAGGTCTCTCGAAACATAAAGTCCGAGCGTTTATTAATTTTGACTTTCTTTCCTTTGGGGTCTAACAGCTCTCCCTCATAGGCATCTTTGTCATAGTTATAACTATTCGTCTTTTTTGCCGCCTGAGAATAATCCACATATTCATAGGTGTATATCAGCTGATGGATATCTAATGACTTTCGAAATCCCACTCTGGAGTCATCCGAAAAAAAGTAATCTTCAAGAGCCATCTGCACATCCTTATCCTTCATATTTATCTTGACACTCCAATCAATACGGGGATTATCTAATGGTTCTTTGGTTTTCTTTTCCTCAGTAATCAAATATCCGGGGATTTGTTCTCCTATCGCCTTTCTGAATATGGAGTCTCTCACCCAATAGACATACTGACGATATTCATTATTTGTGATCTCGGTCTCATCCATCCAGAAAGCTTCAATCGACACTCTTTTCTGTGGTGTATGGCTTTGCGCCACCTCATCGTTAGAGCCTAGGGTAAAGCTTCCACGTGGGACATATGACATGCCATAGGGAATCTGTTCGTAAAAAGGAGAAGCCCCCGAATCGAAAATAGAATTTGCAAGATTACTACTCTTCCCCACACACGAAGCGCAGGCAAAAAGCACCAGAATATAATATAGCAATCTTTGTTTCATTCAATAATAGTTGTACTAGGCTACAAAATAAATAAAGAAATTAGACTTTACCCATGAAAAACGAAAAACTCTTTGTATTTACAAAGAGTTTTAACATAAATATTCCGAAAGGCTTAATATTCCCACAAATCTTGCTCATAGTCGAAGATTTTATCTTCCAATCTCTGAGCCTCCAATGAGATTTCAATTCCTTGTAGGTATTGATCAATTCGACGGTTATTATAGGTGTTACCTTCTTGCACAATATAGCTGCTGAAACGACGTTTAATAAACAAGTCATCGTAAGACATCGCCAACGAGCCAGTCTCCATTTTCACTGCGCTTACGGCTAGCACATCGCGTATTTCGGGGAAATACACCCAGAACACCTGGCTTTTCTGCACATTTTCCTGATTAACATCATCGGCACGATAATACTCCCGAATTGGGCACAGCCCAATAATACGCACATTCATTGTAGAAGTTTGTCGGTCGAAAAACCATTCCTCCTTCACCATGAATTGCTTAATTTCTTGAGAACGGATCTGCCCTTCCACCTCTACTTCAATTGTTTCACCAGTGTCAATATCGCGAGTCGTCTGCTTGCTAGTTACAGCTCCAAAAGCCTCTTTCACCTGATCATAAGTCATCGGCACCTTAAATTCGTCATCAGAAGCAGCATCATAGGCTGTTATTTTTTCTTCTTTGATTCCCTTGAGGAGCGTATTAATCAAGTTATTCTTATTCTCCATTTCAGTGGTTGGGAAATACATTTTTTGATTGACCTTTTCGCGGAGATCAATAATTCTCCATATGCGCTTCGACCACATCACATCAGCCTCTCTCACAAAAGGGAGCTCCATTGGCTTTCTATCCACCATGTCGGTGCGTTGGAAAGCACCATCAACGATTTGCGCTTGCGCAGTATTCCCATGGAATAGTTCAGCTGCTACGAGCAAAACTGCTGCTAAAATTAATCTCTTCATATTCATTCTTATTAAGCCCCCCATAGAGGAGTTTATTACTGAATTTTAAAACTTATCGGACTCAACGTGCGTGTAGATTTGTCGTCTCCCTTTGCAATGATGTTGTCAAAATAAATTACACTACTAGGCTGTTGGCTAGAAATCGCGGCTTTCATTTCTTTCGTGAAGTAGGGGCCATCTGATTTATAGGTAACATTGTATCCTCCATTACCTACCATTGTTACATCAAAACCCGCAATCTTAAACTTCAAGTCAAAGTCAAAATCTAGCAATTCTGCAAACATACCTTGCTCAGCTACGAGGCTCTCTTTACGAACCACACCACCACTTTGACCAGCTATTTGAGCCACAGGGTCAGGCACTTTCTTCACGCGGAACGACATCGTTGCCACACGAGTTATCTTCCCATTCAAATTCACATCAACTATAATCTCAGTCTTCTTCCCTGTCAAATCTTCTGCTGTCGGATAGACCACCAGCTCTCCATTTTGTTCCTGAATATTACCATTAGTCATGGAAATTTTAACATCCTTAGAAGTTACTCCAGGTACCGACACGCTAATCGGATTGGCAATATTCATGTAGAACACGTTCATTTTGGTTGGCGAAATAGTCGCCGAAGGTTGCACCACTTGATATTCTTGCTCAAAGGGGAAAGACAACATCTCACCATCAGAGGTTTTGAATTTGATTTCGCCATTCCACTTATAAGAACCTGGTTTTGTTGCAGACATTTCATAAATACCCTTCCCAGCCTTAAGCGGAAGCTCATTTCCAGCAACAATCACTTGAGGTTGTTGGGTCGTATCCTCAGCGGCTAAGAAGACCTCCGCATAATATGTTCCTCCTTGCAAGACCGCGGTCGAACGAGGAATAACCACAGGATTAAGCTTATTGAACTTATACGAACCCGCATCAATCTGACCATACAACCATGTCAGCATGCTCAACTCAGTATTGGAGATATCAATCTGAATTTTGCTCAAGATTGTCAAGGCTGCAATCATTGGTTGGTGAGCAAAGTTAGCTGTTTCCCAAGTTGCGGCACCATCGCCATGACCACCAGCACTTCCATGAGGGTCGGGGGTGTCAAGCGATATTTTAATATTGTGCGCAATGATTGACTCGGCAGGCACTCGTTTCAGGAGGTCTTCTTTCAAAGCCCCAATCATATTTCTAAGCTCGGTAGCTTTCCCAAGTCGAAGCATGACATCCGAAGGCACGTTCAAGTCATCTTCTTTACCCACCTGCAAGCTATCCTTGTCGTAGTTGGTTATGTATGAGCGCTCTTCGCTCGCCACAAAACCCTCTATATCTTTCGTTTTCATACCGCCACCCTTCAAGACGAGTTCCTCTTTGGTGTCAAGTATAAACTTTTGAAGTTCTTCTATCTGTTTTCTGACCTCATCAGCTTGGTCGAGCCATGGTTTAACTTTTTCTTTGTTCATTTCATATGCAGCGACCAGCGCTTCATACTGTTGATCTCCTTTAGTATCAACCGCCTCATAGGCTTGAACAAGACTTGAGTTCACCACGCGAAAAGCAATCAATACCTCTACCGAAACGTTCATGGCCATCATAGCCATCAACACGAGGTACATCATACCAATCATCTTCTGCCTCGGGGTCTCTGGGCAATTAGTTGCTCCCATAGTCTATTCTTATTTTTTGTAGTTCATAGCACTCAACATGGTGCTATAAACTGAATTTAATGCTTCCAAGTTACCGTTCAATTCGCGAGATAAAGTCTGATACTTCTTCATGTCCTCCAACGAAGTTGCCATGATAGAAGTCAATTCGACCATTTGCTGACTATACTTTTGCGAGACCTCAAACTGACCTTTTAATGAGGCAACCTGCTGCGCATAGTTTTCATTCAACAAATCTAGATTAGAGCGCAAAGCGGTCATCTTATCATTGTAATGAGCCGAGTTCGAGCTCATATCTTCCACCTCTTTGCCTACTACCTCGGTGATGCGTACACACGAATCAGACAATGCGATTAATGATTGGTTGATATTGATATTGGCATCTTGACCGACTTTCGACAATTTATCCATTGACTCAGCGGCAGCATTCAAGTTTTCCACATAGATATTGGTTGCCAAAGTTGCCGAAGAGATATCACTAATCGAAGATGCCGTATTTCCTAAATCCGTCAATCCTTTAGATACTTTTTCCAACACTTCAGGAGCGATATCTGCGCTTTCAAATATTCCGCCCATATTAAAGCTCACGCCCTCGGCAGGGAAACCTCCACCGCCACTTAGGCGTGGATGAGCAGGAGCATGACCGCCACCATGAGCATGACCACCATGAGCCGCTGCTTCATCGTCATAGTCAGCGGGGATATGATCGGAGTGCAATTCAGGAAATACCCGAAACCAGTTTGGCTGCTCATGCAAAGGCTCGAGGGATGAAATCAAGAAGATCAAAGCTTCGGTACACATTCCTACCGTAAGGGCCACCCCAGCACCGGGCCAGTGCATCAGTTTAAAAAGTGCCCCAACGAT
>JBKECD010000049.1:0-20837 GCA_047974225.1 Mangrovibacterium sp. | reverse complement strand
CCTGTTCCACCACCGCTACCTGTCGAAGCATAAGCCACTGTAGAAAGTGTTGATTTGGAATTGATGTTCCAATCCCAGTTGAAGTTCATCACCGGTTTGTGATAGAAGTTCATGCGCCATGAATAGACCTCGCCATTCAAATACCCCCAGTTATTATTATAGCGTTGTTCTTCATTTGAGATTTCGCCATTGCCATCACGGTCATAGGCAGAAAGCGTTTTCGAATAGTTTTGGTTGTGCCATTGTGGCGCACCTGTAATCGAGAGGTTGAAAGAATGCTGCGCACTTGGTTTGTAGCCCACCGAGAAGAAATAAGTTTGCCCCTGACCTTGCGTGCCATCATTATAGCCATCGCCTTGCCAGTGCGAAAGGAGCATGCTCACTCCCCAACCTTTTTCATTCAGTCCGGTGGAATAGGAAGCGGTGTATTTCATATAGCCATCATTTCCGAACATGGCAGAAACTCGTCCGTTTTGCGCCAAGTCGGTAGCTTTTGTAACAATGTTCACCGTTGCACCCACCGAAGAAATCGCTAGTTTCGATGAACCCAATCCACGTTGGATTTGCACCACGCTAGCCACATCCGACAATCCTTGCCAGTTGCTCCAATACACATTGCCATCTTCCATGCCGTTCACAGGTTGACCGTTGAACATCACCGCGAGGTTGTTTTGGTCGAAACCACGCACAAGCAATTTCGAATCACCATAGCCAGCTGCCTGACCAGAAACATACACCGATGGCGTGTTTTTCATGATGTCGGGGAACTCTTGGTTTCCTGATTTGGTTTGAATTTCGGTTGCTTTGATGGTGGACATCGCCACAGGCGTTTCGCGGTCTTTTGCCACATCAACTACGCCATTTCCAATCACCACGAGCTCTTCCAAGCTTTCCGCATCTTCTTGCAAGGCAAATGTGCCGATGTTGATCGAAGCATGATCGACCACCACCCATTTAGTGATGCTCGCATAGCCTATAAAGCTAATTTTGATTTTCGATGTTGCTTTGCTCAGCGTGAGCGAAAAATTACCCGAAGCATCTGTGATTGCACCATTAGTAGTGCCCGCTTCTGCCACCGTTGCGCCCACGAGAGCTTGCTTGGTGGTCGCATCAATCACTTGTCCTTTGATTGAGCCTTGCGCATAAGCGCCAATAGCTAGGAGAACTATCGAGAACATCAAAAATGACTTTCTGAGAATTGCTTTCATCTTGTATCTGAATTGAATTAAAAAATTACTTTGAAAAAACGGTGCAAACCTAAACTTTTTCTGTGAAGTCAAGTTAAATACACCCCATTCACAATGCAAAAGTATATCTTCCTTAACAAATAGCCTCACATTTCGTCATTACACTTCCGTTAATTTCTCATTCCTTGCATAAACAGAAGGCTAGATATTGGTTTTCCCCCCAACATCTAGCCTTCTTATCTTCTAATCTCGGGCTAAGCGCAGCCGAAGCATTAGCTTTTAAAATTGGCTGCTACTTCCTCCGAAATCCATTTCATTGTCGCCGCCCTCTGTTTTCTTCTCTTTGTAGTTATTCAGCTTATAGCTCAAGGTGAGTTGCACCACTCGAGGCTTGGGCGAGAAGTCGAACGTTTGATAAAATCCGTCGCCGCTGCTTGAACCTCGCCAGCCACCAGTGCCCAAGAGGTCTTGAACGCTCAATGTGGCAGTGAGTTTATTTTTGAAGAAATCGTGCTTATACGACAGGTTGGTGAACACCGAAGCCTCCCGGTCGCCTTGCGCCGACACTGATGGTCCGCGGTAGTTTGCCGACCATTGCATGCGGCTCGATTTCGAAAATTTGAAAGTCGCATTGAGCTGCCCATCGAGGTTGGTGCTTGTTTTATCGACATAAACCCCATTCACCTCCGTGCTCAAGATGTATTGATAGACCGACACGCTACCATTGAGCGTCAGCCATCGCAACACATCGACATTCGCCATCACTTCGCCCCCCATCGACTTATCGCTTCCCGCATTGACCACCTGTTGCACCATCGTGCCATCTTCTCGCACCGAGCTGATGTGCTCCACCTTGTCTTCCGTGCTGCGATAGAATGCTTCAACAGAAAGGAATGAAGTGCCGAAGCGTTGCATCAATCCGAGGTCAAACGAGTTGGTATATTCAGGTGTCAAATCAGGGTTACCCTTGCGGATCGTCGTTTGGTTCATGTAGGACTCAAAGGGGTTCAAATCCCAGCCACGTGGACGGTCGATGCGCTTGCTATAGCTCATCATCAACTGCGTTTTATCGCTAATGTCATACGACAAGTGAGCCGAGGGAAAGTAGTCGAGTCTATCCACCACCGACTCATTGCCGCTATTATCCGAAATCACCCGATAGGTGTATTCGCCACGCAATCCAGCCATATAGGAGAAGTCGCCCCAACTGTTTGAATAGGTGCCATAGGCTGCATGAATTTGGCGATTGAAATCCATGCCATTGGTCAAGTCGATAGGCACACCATCGTTCGTCCCCGTATATCCATAACTCTCTTCTTCCATTTTGATGCGCATCTGATATCCCGCTTCGAGTTTTCCTTTAGCTCCAATCGGAAGCGTGTAGTCCACCTTGGCACGCACATCCTGACTTGTTTCGCTTTCGTCCGACACCATATCGAGCACATACTCATTGCTCAAAGTGCCGTCTTCATTATATTTTCTCTCTAATTGCGTCGAAGCATCGCTGCCATCGCGATAGCGATAATAAAGACTAGCTTCCAGCTTATGCGTTTTCTCTTCATTGAAGTTGTGCGACAAGCTAGCGGTGAGTGCCGCATAATTGCTCGCTCTATCTCCTATTTCATCTTCTAAGGTGAAGTAATCGTCATACAACCGGCCTTCTTCATCTTTGAAAGCGTAGTAGTTTTTGCCTCCGCCATCTTGTTTCATTTGGAATTTTCCAATCTTGGCATTAAAGCCCAAAGTCGTTTTATCTGAAAGATAGAAATCAGAACCTAAAGTCATCGAATATCCACCACGTGAATGCTCTCTTTCGCCTTGAGTGTCTTGAATATTGACAGAATCATCTTTATAGGTTTCCCGATAGATATCACCATTTCCCACAAAAGCACGGTCGCTATAATTCAATCCGAAAGTGAGCAATCGTTTTGAATTGCGGTGATTGAGAGTGAAGTCGGCACTCTTACTGCCATTAGTCGCTCCCATGACATTGAAAATTCCATCGAAACCATTCAAAGCATCTTTTTTGGTTACTAGATTGAGGATACCGCCCATGCCATCGGGGTCATATTTTGCCGAAGGGTTGGTGATGATTTCGATGTTTTCCAATGCCGAAGCGGGAATTGATTGCAGGGCATCGCTGGCATCGAGTGCCGTGGGGCGACCATCAATAAGCACGGTGAAGTTGCTCGAGCCACGCACCGTAACATTGCCCTCGATATCCACCTGAATTGAGGGTGTATTTTCGAGCACATCGACTGCCGTACCTCCTTGCGCATTGATATTTTGCGACACATTGACCACCTTTTTATCCACCTTATATTGGATTCGTTGCTTGTCCGCCACAATTTCCACACCTTCAATCTCGGTGTTCTCGATTGCCAATGTGAGCTTGCCTAAATCAATATCTTTTTCGCCATCAATGCGAATATTATTCACTTTAAACTCTTGGAAGCCGATGAAGTTTATCTTCACATAGTAAGTTCCGACAGGAATTTTCTCAATCTGAAAAACGCCCTTGTCGTTGGTGATATTACCATTCACTAGCGCATCGGTCGTACTATTATATATAGCCACATTCACATAGGGCATTGGCTGTTGGCTATCTCGTTCATAGACCGAACCTTTGATTACTACTTTTGCCTTTGCGGCAGCATCCGTTGCTGGGTCGCCATCCGCATGTGCTGTTGGGTTCATAAATCCAATCAACATGGCGCTCGCCAACATTAAAACTTTTCTCATCTTGCTTTATTCCTTTCTAATTGTTTTCAAAAAAAGAACAACAGATATCGAGTAGTCTGTTGTTCTGATATGTTCGGCTTTAAGACTTAGCAAGTCCAACTAAGTTTAAGCCGACTGCCGTTAAATAGCCTTAAGCTATTCTAAGGTTTGTGTTTCTCCTGTGGGCAGCAACACCGCATTAAGCTCCGTCATCAGCGAGTCTTTCAGCACGGTGTAGGCTGACATGTTGGCTTCATGCACTGGCTCAACAGGAGGCGACTCCATCTTCAAAGGATTGATATACGATCCATTCTTCTGCACCCGGAAATCGAGGTGCGGACCTGTGGCAACTCCTGTTGCACCGACATATCCAATGACCTGACTTTGAGTTACTCGTGCCCCCTCATGAATGCCTTTAGCATATCGACTGAGGTGCATGTAGGTGGTGGTGTAAACCGAATTATGCTTCACTTTCAGATAATAACCTGCGCCACCCTTCTGATAGGCTTTCTTCACCACTGTGCCGTCGCCGATGCTCATCACAGGCGTGCCTGTGGGAGCGGCATAGTCCACCCCATGGTGCGGACGCACAATCTTCAGCACCGGATGTTTGCGTGCATTTGAGAATCCCGAGCTCACCCGCTTATAGTTTAGCGGAGCTTTCAAAAAAGCCTTCCGCAGGCTCTCGCCTTTTTCATTATAGAAGCTTCTGACGCTATCTTGCACAAAGGGGAAACCATAGTAGGACGAGCCCATATGGTCGAACAAACACGCATGAATGGCACGAATGCCCACTTGCACAGAATCGACATAGCTTTCTTCATAAATCACCTTATAGCTATCGCCCCGCTGAATGCCGAAGAAGTCGATTGTCCACGCATAGACGTCTGCTAGCTCCACCGCCAAAACTGGCGATGCACCATTTTCCATGAGCGAGTTCCACAGCGAGCTTGTAATAATTCCCGATGTGCTTTTCATCACATGGGTTACCTCCTTCGCCCCTTCGTAAGTCATCAGCGAGTCATTCAACTGAAAGACTACATAGTTCACCACATCTTTTTCATAGACAAAATAACTTGCTTGCGCCGTGCTATCATTTTGCGTCCGCAGGAAGTAATAGGCATTGCCCACCTTCATGCGTCGCACATCGAAAATTTCTTTGGAATTGTCGATTAATTGCAACAAGGTTGGATAGGATACTCCCTCGGCACTCAAAATATCTGAGAGGTTTTGATTGCGCTTCACCGCATATTGCTCCACCAAAAACGAATCAGCAGGCAATCCGAAAATCATCGGAGGTTCGGGATTTAGTTCCGCATCTGAGAGCAGCTCTGTCGCCTCCTCCACTCGTTCTTCTTGCGCATGCTGCGTGTATAGATACACAAAGCTGGCAAGCACCAGCACAATCAGCAAAGTCGTAATCGTGATTTTTTTCATGGTTTATTTTTTAAAGTGCGAAGTGCGGAGCAACTGCACCATTACAGCGTCGCTGTGCTTCGCACTCCGCACTTCGCACTTCGCACCTCGCACTCAAAAAGCACTATATTTTAATATTATCAAATCCTTCGCCATAGACGCCCATCACACTGCCCATCGAGATGAACGCATTGGGGTCGATTTCTTTTATACTTCGGAAAATCATGCCCGATTCCTTCTTGCGAATGACAGTCATAATAATCTTTACATTTTCTTTGGAATACCATCCGGTGCCTTCCAATATCGTGCAGCCACGACCAGCATCATGGTTGATATAATCAGCAATCTCCTTGAAATTTTTCGAGAAAATGAAAATCTGCGCCGAAGCGCTATTCCCGCTCAGCACGGAGTCAATAGTGTAAGACAGCACCACCATGGTTACAAATCCATAGACCATCTTGCCCAAGTCCTGCGACACAAAATAACTCGACCCGATGATGAGCACATCGCAATAAAGAATGACCCGCCCGGGGCTCACATTGCGATATTTATTCACAATCATAGCGATAATATCGGTTCCACCCGTGCTTCCGCCACGTGTAAACACCATGCCGATACCAATACCGCCCATCATGGCGCCAATGACGGCTGCGAGGAAGTTTTCTTCCACAATGGGGTTTTCCACCATGCCCGTTGTAACGCCAAATAAGAAGGTCGCCACCCCTAAGCACCAAATCGTTTTCACCCCAAAACTAGCTCCTAGGATTTTAAGGGCTAGAAGCAATAGAAAAGCATTGATTATCACATAGGTAATCCAGATAGGAATACCTGTGGAATAGAAAACCAATGCAGCAACACCACTTATCCCTCCACCTGTGATTTCAGCAGGAATAAGAAAAATAGACCACCCCAACACATAAAGCGACATTCCTAGGGTGATAAGCACATAGTCTAATATTATCGACTTAATGCTTGGATTTTTAATTAACGGCATCTGATGCGAGTATAAAATATTAATTTAAAATTTGATTAGCTGAAATTTTCGGCGAAACTATACATTTTGCATCAAACAACTATTCTATCTACCGATTTTTTACACCTTATTCAATCATTAATTGATGTTGGAAAAAATAAATCGACAATATGCAGTTGTTATTTATAATGAATCTACACGCAATTTGAGCCATTGCACGTCTGCAATGACACAAATTGTGGTGAATCTGAGCCATTGCACGTCTGCAATGACACAAATTGCGGTGAATCTGAGCCATTGCACGTCTGCAATGACACAAATTGTGGTGAAGTTGAGCCATTGCACGTCCGCAATCACCCAAATTGTGGTGAATCTGAGCCGTTGCAGACGTGCAATGACACAAATTGTGATGAAGCTGAGCCATTGCACGTCTGCAACGGCTCAAATTGCCAAACAATACACTTCCCTCTTTTCGCTCTCGGTTTTTTCGTTGGAAAACACTACCTTTGAGCATTCTAAATTTTCAGCCCATGCGTAATTATATATATAGTATTGTTTGCCTGTGTGCAGCTCTTCTGTGCAGCTCTATTTCGTCAGCTCAAGACAAGGTGAAAAAACCATTGGGGAGTGGGATTGTCAATTTCATCGACCAAGACAGCACATGGAGCGTGAAGGTGTCGGGCATGATGCAGTTTCTCGCTGCCACGAGCATTAATAATAATGATGGTTCACATGAATTAGCTTCCACCTTTGCGCCACGACGCATTCGGCTCAAGCTGGGCGGTTTCGCCTATACCCCCAAGTTGAATTATTTCCTCCAGCTTGGATTTTCTGAGCAAGACATGGTGGGGATTAACCCCGACAATTCACACAACACCGAGCTGATTTATGATGCCTATATTCGTTGGAGTTTTTTCCGAAATTGCGAATTAAAGTTCGGGCAATTTAAATTGCCGGGCAATGCCGAGCGCATGATTTCGTCCGCCAATATGCAGTTTGTCGATCGCTCCATCATGAACTCCGCCATGAACATCGACCGCGACATGGGGCTGATGCTCAGCCATCCATTCTATCTCAAAAACAATTTTGTGGTGCGTGATTATTGGGCTTTCACTCAGGGCGAAGGCGAGGGCGTTACTAATGGCAACGAGGGCGGATATAACTACACCGCTCGCCTAGAGCTGCTCCCCCTTGGGGAATTTGCGGGCGATGGCGAATATAAGGGTTCAGCCTTCGGGCTTGAGCCGAGGGTGAAACTGATGCTCGGCTGCACCTATAATTTCAATGATGAAGCCATTCGCACCAAAGGGCAATTGGGCAAATATATGCTGATTGATGACGGCGCCGATTTTCACCATTCCGACATGACCAACATTTTGCTCGATGCGGTGCTGCGCTATCAGCGGTGGTCGTTTCTAGCGGAATATGGTCGTCGCTCAGCAAATAATCCCGAGGCTTTCAATAGCGACGGTTCGGAAGCTGGCTTCACTGTGCCTGAGGGCAATGCCTATAATGTGCAGGGTGGATTTCTTTTCCCCTCAAATTGGGAGCTGAGCGCACGCTATTCCGAAGCCTATTTCAAGCACAATGTCTATAATGGCGAAGCCAAACGATGTGGCACAGTGGCTATTTCTCGCTACATTGTGCAGCACAAACTGAAAGTTCAAGGCGACTTTTCGCACTTTTCCTATGGCGGAGGAATCAACAGCTCGCTGGCTCGCCTGCATTTCGTGCTTCAGTTTTAGCGTTTTAAATGAACAAAATAAGCACCGTATATATTTCTATGCTTACATTTGCAACGAATTTAAAACAAATAGCCTTGAAACAAATTATTTACTTTAGCACTTTGATGCTTGCGATGATGAGTATCGCTTGTCAAAACGACAAAAATGGCAATGGCAAAGGCGATGAGGATGAGGACGATATCTCAAACTACTATATCCATGAAACAGGTCTGCAAACCGACCTATATCCGATAAATGACACCGACGGAAAGCTTTCCTATATTAATCAGAAGGGGGATATTGTCCTGACAACAGACTACACATTCTTGAGCACTTCTTTCTTCTATAACAACCGAGCGCAGGTGAGCTACAACCGAGCACTTAGCACGGTGCATGTGGATCGCGACTCGGTGGTTGGACATATTTCGATTGAGGGAATCTATGACAAAACGCCGTATTACGGGATTTATTATGCCGACAATGATGAGCTTCACTATCAATACTTCAATTATGACAACGAAGTGCTCACAGACTATGACTATGGCGATGTGATTATCGAGCCATACTATGAAATCCAGACATGGTATGCCTATCGCTATGGAGCAATCGACACCAGCGGCAATGAAATCATCGAGGCGAAATACATGGCAATGGGGCGGTATAGCAAAAGTCAAATGATTTATACGGGCGACAGCTTCCAAGAATATCGCTACCATGATTTCAACGGCAAGATTGTTCGGGTGGATGGCAAAGAAAAAACCTATAAATCAGGCACTAACTTCAAAACAGGCTATGCGGTTACTCAAAATTTCAATGACAGTATATTCATTATTGTCAATGAACATTTCCAAGTAACCGACACAATTCGCAACTACTATAACTCACAATGGAATGGCAACGGCTCGTGGTCGGAGATTAACGAATTTTGCGAAATGCTCTGTCGCATCGAGCACTATGAATATGATGCTGAATTGGAATATTCAACGCCTAAATATGGCTTTGCCAACACTTATGGGCGCATCATTGTGCCTGTGAATTTAGGCTATGCGATGGATTTCTATAATGGTTATTCGCTTTTTGAGAAAAATGGGCGTTGGGGATTTCTGAACACCAACGGGGAGGCTGCCATTGCAAATCAATATGATGACGCACATCCCTTTATTGAAGATGTAACTACGGTGAAAGAGCAAGGCGGCGAATGGAAATTCATCAATCGAAAGGGCGAAGAGATTTCAGAAACTAGATTTAAATCAACAGGCATCACTTCATCGGGGCTCACCGCCTTCATTCCGTCGGACTCGACAGATGACTTATATGGTTTTGTGAACAACAAAGGCGAAGTGGTGATTGAACCGCAATTCTACTCCTCCAGCTTTTTCAATGACCGAGTGGTCGATGCTGCTTTCTGGGGCGAACTCGCTTTGGTGGAGATTGACGAAGTCTATTCTGCCTACATCAATAAGGCGGGTGAAACTGTGTGGCAAGGCGAAACAGGGCACAACGACCCAATCGTCAGCTCAAACACTCCCAAAGGGACTCGCGTCAAAGCGCAACAATTCAAGGAAAGAACGGCAAAGATGCTGAAGTTTCTGCAATAGCTTTAGCCAGCGTTATTGCCGAAATTTATCCCAATACGCTTTGTCGTAGGCAGTGTCTTCATAATAAGTTCGACTAGGCAGCATGCGCCCGCCATCTCGCAAATCAATCATTGCGGCTTTGGCTGAGCGCACCACGGGCTGCCCCGCAGCATCGGTGAAGTGCTTATCTTGACTCACATAGCTCATCAGATATTTACCATTAAACTGCTGATAGATGCACACCGCTTGATAGCTCACACTGTTTTGCGCCTTAAGCTCAGTAAACAAGCTCCTATCGGTGGGATTATTCTTCGGAGCTTCTATTTTCACCTCATGGCGCACCAAAGCTTTGCTGCTTTTCAAGATGTAGAGCTTGCCCGCAATGCTCGAAGCATAGAAATCTCCGGTGTGCGCCACCGTTGGCTTATCTTTCTTATAGGAAATCACCCACACCGAGTCGCCCTCATAGGGCATCATGGCATCCACTCTCAGGTCGAAACTCGACACTAATCCACTATTAAAAATCGAACTGCCCATGCGCACGACATCAAGACTGATTAACTCATCATAGCATGTGTGTGCGTCATAAAAGCTATACGGAGTAAAGTTTTTATTCACTTGTACAAAATTGTAATTCCGATTGCGATAAGCATCTTCCACCTCGGGCGTACTATAAGCCGACTGGTCGGTCATCGTTACAATTGCTTCACGTATTCGAGCATTGCTCTCTCCCACTTGCGTCTTATCCAGATAGTGGAAATCAATGCTCAGTGGCGACTTGTAATAATTCTGAGCAATAAGCTTAATTGCATCCGACACCACTCGAAAAGCCACAAGCGATTGTCCTGTTACATCCACAGCGTCAAATCCATAGACTTCTTTGTCGAGTGTAATTCGTGCAAATTCTTGATTGGCGACTTCACGCACTTCAAAAGCCTTATTACGATAACCAATAGCCGACACAGCAAGTGTTTTATTGAGATAATCATCCGGCACGTCAATACTAAAATAGCCGTTCTCATCGGTCGCCACTCCAAAGAATGTGCCTTGCACACCTATGTTGGCAAAAGGCACAGGCTCGCCCGAATGAGTTTCAAGAATTCGACCACGCATAGGAGTCTTTTGCGCTTGCGCCACAAGCGAAATGGCAAATAGCAATGTCAATGCTATACTTTTGATAGAGTGTTTCATCATTCTTTAATCTTTATTCGGATATCTGACATCTGATATCCGACATCAAAAATACCATTTTCCATGGACTTATAAAATAAAAGCTGTATTTTAGCGGTCAATCAAATAAAACTTTCAATTTATGAGACTATTATTAAGTAGTAATTCAAGCGTGGCTGGCGAAGCCTATTTAGGTTTTGCAGCACCACACATCAACAACTTTTTAGGCGACAAACCCCTAAAAGTTCTCTTCATTCCTTTTGCCGCTGTTACATTCAGCTTCGACGAATACGTGTCGAAAGTGTACAATGCCCTTGGCGAAAAACATCAACTCATCGGCGTGCATCGGTGCGAAGACATGAAACAGGCAATTGCCAATGCCGACGCTATAATGGTGGGCGGAGGAAACACTTGGCAATTGGTGCGCATGATGCACGACTTTGATTTGATGTCTGCGATTGCTGAAAAAGTGAAAGCAGGAACTCCCTACATCGGATGGAGTGCTGGCTCGAATGTGGCTTGCCCAACACTGCGCACCACCAACGACATGCCGATTATCGACCCCAAAGGATTTGACACCATCAATCTAGTTCCTTTCCAAATCAATCCGCACTATATGGATGCCAATCCTGATGGACATGCAGGCGAAACTCGCGAGCAACGCATCAATGAGTTTATCGCTATCAATCCCGACCTCTATGTGGTGGGATTGCGTGAGGTTACCTTATTAAAGTATGAAAATGGCAAGCTTGATTTAGTGGGCGACCGCACCGCACGCATTTTCAGGAAAGGCGATGAGCCCTATGAGCTTAAAGCGGGTGATGATTTTAATTTCTTGATGAAATAGCATTAGCATGCAAAAGAAAACAGTTTCCCTCGTGCTCGGCAGTGGCGGAGCACGAGGGCTGAGCCACATTGGTGTCATTCGTTGGCTGGAGGAAAACAACTACGAAATCAAATCCATCGCAGGCTGCTCCATTGGCTCGCTGATTGGGGGCGTGCATGCAGCGGGCAAGCTCGACCAGCTCGAAGAGTGGATGCGCTCGATTACAAAGCTCGACATGGCGAGCTTGCTCGACTTCTCATGGGGAAGCGGCGGCTTGTTTAAAGGCGAGAAAATCATCAACACCTTGATTGACTTTCTCGAAGATGCGCAAATCGAAGACCTCCCAATTCCATTTACAGCAGTGGCTGCCGACATCATCAATGAAAAAGAAGTGTGGATGACCACAGGCTCGCTCTTTGAAGCTATTCGAGCTTCAATTTCACTGCCCCTATTTTTCACGCCAGTGAAATATAAGGACACCATTCTTATTGATGGCGGAGTGCTCAACCCCGTGCCAATTGCGCCGACCAGCAACGACCAAACCGACCTCACCGTTGCGGTTAATCTCGGCGGAGCGCCAATCAAAGAGCAGGTGAAAAAGGAAATGGAAGATTTAACGACGCCCAATGGCGGTCGATGGCAACGAGAAATCCAAAAATTCATTCAAAGCTTCGACAAGAAAGACAGCGAAGCGGGATTGAAAAATTACGGTCTGTATGAAGTGGCAGATAAAGCGTTTGACACCATGCAAAGCACCATTGGGCGATTGAAAATCGCTGCCTATCCGCCCGATGTCGAAATCATGATTGCCCGCAATGCTTGCGGCACACTAGAGTTTGACCGTGCCGGAGAGATGATTGAGCTGGGATATCAAAAGGCAAAAGAAATATTTTAGCGCGAAAAAAAACGATGCGGATTAGCGAACAAAATATGACATCATCGGCAGAAGATAAAATACTTATCGAGGGGATTTCCGAGGGAAATACCAAAATATTCGATTATGTGTTCTTGCATTATTACTCTGGCTTGGTGAGCTATGCTGTCGGAAAAGGAGTCGATAATGATATGGCAGAAGATTTGGTGCAAGATTTCTTTGTCAGGCTGTGGATTAAGCGGAATACGACAAGGATTAACGGTTCGCTAAAACACTACTTATTTACTTCGATAAAAAACCGATGCTATGACTATTTCCGCCATGAAAAGGTGAAAGACTCGGCTAAAGACCTGCTCACACAAGATTGGGCAACCGACGACTCCGACGAGCATCTTTCTGAAAACGAATTGCGCACACGCATCGACAATGCCATTCAGAAACTTCCCCCCAAGTGCCGCCAAATCTTCATCCTAAATCGCCTTGAGGGGCTGAAGCCCGCGGAGATTGCCGAAGCGGAGGGCATTTCAATTAGAACCGTCGAAGGGCATATCGGCAAAGCAATCAAACTGCTCCGCGAAGAACTGAAATCAGACATGCCGCTATTTGTGTTGATGGCATTGCTGAAAATATAGATGTCGAGAGTGTGAATACTCCTATATTTCCAAATAAATAGCTACTTTTGGAATCCGAAACAGCAGAAGTTTTTTTGCTCACCGAAGAATTAACAAATCCGATATCTGTTATCCGATATCCGAATATCCGATATCCTAATTTCAACAAAATGAATAGATTTCAATTTTTTGCACTGCTCGCCGTCGTCTTCGCTTCGATGCAGGTGGCGCAAGCACAGAGAATCGAATTTTCAGAGTTCGACCTCGACAATGGGCTGCATGTGATTTTGTATCCCGACCACTCCTCGCCCAATGTAACGGTGGGAGTACACTATAATGTAGGTTCAAAAAATGAAGACCCCGAGCTGACGGGCTTTGCTCACTTTTTTGAGCACCTCATGTTTGAAGGCACCGAGCACATCGGTCGTGGCGAATATATGAAGATGGTGGAAAATGCCGGCGGAACGCTCAATGCCTACACCATGGTCGATAAAACGTATTACCACGAAACAGTGCCCTCCAACCAACTAGAGCTTGCACTGTGGATGGAAGCCGAGCGAATGTTGCATGCCAAGGTCGATTCAGTCGGAATAGCCACCCAAAAACGAGTGGTGGCAGAAGAAAAAAAACAACGCTACGACAGTCAGCCCTATGGCGACTGGTCGATGCTAGTCATGCAAAAGGCTTTTAAGATTCACCCATACAGTTGGCCCACTATTGGCGATGTCGATAAACTCATGGAAGCCCAAGATTCTGATTTCATCAATTTCTACGAAACGTATTATGTGCCCAACAATGCCTGCTTGATTATCGCAGGCGATATCAACGAAGAAAATACCAAAACGATGGTGGAAAAATACTTCACCAGCATCCCCCGAGGCACTAAACACATGCATCGCCCCACCGCAATTGAGCCTCCCTTGCAGAAGCAGCTCTGCGACACCGTCTATCGTGATGTGCAAATCCCCGCTGTCATTCAAGCCTATCGAGTGCCTGAAGATGCTCACCCCGACACCTACGCTTTGAGCATGCTCGACCAGCTGCTTTCGGTGGGCAACAGTTCGCGCCTCTATCGCAAGCTTGTCGATGAAGACCAAATAGCGATGCAAATATCCTCGGGCAACTTCGGATATCAAGACCCCTCGGTGATGATTGTAATCGGACTGACAGGCACCAATATCGAGCCTGAGGCGCTGAATACTGCCATTGATGCTCAAATCAAAGAGGTGCAAGACAATTTGATTTCTGAAAAAGAGTTCAACAAACTGCGCAACCAAATTGAAAACAGCCATGTGAATGCCTATCGCAAGGCTTCGGCAGTGGCAGATAAGCTCGGCGAATGCTACATCTATTATGGCAACGCCAACCGAATCAACGAAGAAGAAGCGAAGATGCTCGCCGTTACTCGTGAAGACATTCAGCGGGTGGCTAAGAAATACCTCAAACCAAGCAACCGTGTGTTATTGTATTACCTGCCCAAATCAATGGAGGCGAAAAAATAAAAACAGATGAGAAAGTTATATATTATAGTATTGATGCTGCTGATGGGACTGGGTGCTCATGCGCAGCTCGACCGCTCGATTGTGCCTAGTGCTGGCGAAGCTACAAAGCTCGACTTTGGAAAATCAACCAAGTTTGAATTGAAAAACGGACTGAAAGTCATTGTGGTGGAAAACCACAAGTTCCCCACGGTGTCCTACACTCTTCGCTTCGATATCGACCCTATTTATGAGGGCGATAAGGCTGGATATACACAGATGGCTGGTCGCCTGATGAAAGCAGGAACCGCCTCGCGAAGCAAAATGCAAATCGACGATGAAATAGATTTCGTGGCAGGAGGACTATACACCAGTGCGGCAAGCATCGGAGTGAATGGATTGAAGAAACATGAGGAGAAATTGCTCGACTTGATGTGTGATGTGGCATTCAACCCCTCTTATCCTCAAGAGGAAATCGACAAGGCGAAAAATCAATCGCTCCTCGGGCTGAAATCGAATAAGGATGACATGGGCGAGCTGTCGAGTAATGTGCAAAGTGCCTTGCTCTATGGAACCGAGACGGCATGGGGCGAAATTGTTTCCGAAGAAACTATCAACAACATCGCTCGTGAAGACTTAGTGAATTATCACCGAGATTATATTCGCCCCAATGTGGCTTATCTGATTATTGTGGGCGATATCTCGGTGAAAGAAGCCAAGAAAATGGCTAAGAAAAGATTTGGTCGATGGCAATCGGCAACAGTGCCTTCACACCAAATCCCCACCCCGACGAAAAGAACTCAGCCAGTCTATGCGCTTGCCAACAAAGCTGCGTCCACTCAATCGACCATTAGCGTGTCATATCCCCTCGACCTCAACTATGGCGATGACGATGTGATGGCGGTGTCGGTGATGAACCAGATTCTCGGCGGAGGCTCAAGTGGCAAGCTTTTTATGAACCTGCGTGAAGATAAAGCATGGACTTACGGAGCTTACTCTTCTGCCTATCCGGGGCGATATTATGGTTCATTCAACGCCTCTGCCAATGTGCGTGTTAGTGCCACTGATAGCGCTTTTGTGGAAATCAGCAAAGAAATGCTCAGCCTTTCGCAAGAAGATATTGATGCCGAACAGTTGCAACTGGTGAAAAACAAAATGGCAGGTGCATTTGGACGAAGCTTGGAAAGCTCCTCAACAATTGCCAACTATGCCTATAATATTGACAAGTATGGACTGCCAGCGGATTACTATGAAACTTATATGAGTCGCCTCGAAGCCGTGTCGGCTGAAGATGTGCAGCGAGTGGCGAAGAAATATCTCACTCCGAAGAAAGCACTATTTGTGGCGGTGGGCGATGTGTCAATCACTCGTCCATTGATTGAAAGGCTCGCTGGCGAGGCTGTGAAAGAATATGACTATTATGGCAAGGTTGTGAAATAACAAAAACACGCCAAAAAGATAAAGCCCTAAGTCGATTTCAATCGACTTAGGGCTTTATCTTTTTTTACTCCACCAACAATATCGGCTCGCCCTCGGCGCTGACACCCTCGGCACTGACGGTCATCCGCAAGCAAGTGCTATTATTATAGAAGCTCACCTGCGCTTTGCCGTCTTTATCGGTCTGCACATTCGGATTCCAATAAAGCGTCCGACGATAGTCCGTTCCCCCCTTCAACTGCTTTTCCCGATTATCCACATGATAAAACTCTGCCGATTGAGCATAGCCATAATAAGGAGTGTAGCGCACCCCTTTGGTGTATCCATTGCTGAGGGCGGCGCCCTCATACATGCTCAAGCGCACAAAGACGGCGTTGCCGTCCATGTGGGTGCGAAACCTCACTGAGCCGGCACGAGCAGCTTGCAGCCATGGGTAGTCGGTGGTGTAATAGACATCAATCTTCGACACCTTTTCAATGTCTTCGGTCAGCATGTCTTCCCAACGGTTGATGCTATCGGGCACACTCTCGGGACAAATGCCGATGAAAACGGGTCGCCCGAGGAAACAGATGCTATCAATATAATTATCTATGCCCTCCATCAAGTCGGGCATATCATCCATTGCGGTGCTTTGAGCCATAGCCGCAGCATCGGCGGCGGCGGCAGCGGCGGCAGTAACCGCATCGGCGGCATCATCGACAAATCCCTCAGCCCCTTCCACCGTTTCGGGGGCGAGCCCCATTTGGCAAGTCATCATATCGACAAACATGCCAAACCCTCGGTCGAGCAGATATTCCTCGATCGTGGCAGGATACCACGTGCCTTGGTCAGCTACTTTGTTGATATCCCTCTTCACATCATAGGTAATGTCAGGACCAAAAGGGACTGACCTGCGTTTCTTCTGCTGCACCGTGATCCCCGCCAAGAGCTGCACTTGGTCGATTGACCGCTGGGGGATATTCTCCTCGGCAATAGCAAATTCCTCTTTCACCTGCGTGTCGTAAACGGTATAAACTTTGGGCTGAGGCGAAAACCAGCGGTCTAAAGTAATCAAACTGGTTTTACGTTTCCCGCCCTCAGTTACCTGCAAGCTGAGCAAGCATTCGCCAAACAAGGGGTCGTCTTCCGAGAGCACAAAGCTAAAGCCGCCATCTTCATCCACGGGAGTGCTTCCGAAGACCTTTTTGCCGTCGTGCGTCAGCCAAAACGTTAGTTCAGCTTTCTCCCTCACCTTTTTCCCCGAGCCATTGAGCACCTTGCCCATGATGGGCAATCCCTCTTCGGCATAATGCTTCACCTCAAAAGGAATAGCCCCTGCCATTGCCTGCCAATTATATCTTCGCCATCCTTGCACCATCATCAGCAAATCAAGTTTCGAGAGTGTTTCGACATCCTCATTCACAAAATACTGCATCGGATTTTCAATGTATCCCTTCAATTCCGAGGACAGCAGCAGGTCGGTCAGCACATTATCGGCATAGCTCGTTTGCACCTCGGTGCCTTTATCTCTGATGGCAAGCGAAAAGCTTGTCTTGAGGGGTTCGCCCGAAGCATCGCTCACCGCAAAATCCATTTCAACCAAAGAGAGCGGCTCATAGGACTCTGCTGTTTTTCCCGCTTGGATATGCCCATAGTCTTGTCGGGTGCTATTAAACACGAGTCGTTCGACCAAGATATTTCCGTTTTTATCGAAAAGCGTGAGCTGAATAACCCCAAGAGGCAAATCTTTTTTCTGGATATACATCGGATGCGGAGCATCGTTCAAGATGAGCTCCTCGAATTGAAGCTGCTTGCCTCGGCAAGACAGCACAAAGCCGACCGTGTCGGTGGGCAATCCTTGCGACTTCTGAAACTGCACCAGCATGCGGTCTTTCATCAGATTGTTCACATCAATGGAATAGCCCTGTTCGGAAATCTTGTCGAGAGTAAAGTCGTAATCTCGTCCGCCATAGCTGAGCTTCACGGCATATTTCAATTGGTCGGGAATCAGCACAAAACAGCCCATGCCTTGCGTGGTGGTGTTGAAGCGTGCCACCTCATCGTTGTTTTCATTGAGCACTCGCCCATAGGCCGAGATGTTGCGACCGTCTTTATCGGTAACTTTAAATCCCACCTTCGAGGGGACGCCCATCACGGCATTTCCCCCTTCGGGATAAAAACTCATGTTGATTTTGTCGGCATCTTTCGACTTTTCTCGCTTATTTTCTGCTCGTGAAATCTTCTCGCTAATCTGCCGCTCATAGTAGGCGCCCTCCGACTCGGGAGCTTCATAAATTGGGAAAGTGCGAGAAAAGACACAAGCTTCACCAAAGTTGAGCATCGCTCGGGTGTAGGCTCTCACTTCATAAAATCCGCTGCGATAGGCTTTGCTCAGCGCAAAATAACCGTCGCAACCGTTCTTCTGAATCTGGAGCATCTTGTCTTCCTGCACCTCGCCCTCGGGCGTGAGGAGTTCGACATGCAGCACTCGGCTCAAACTCGTGGCGTGATTATTTTCCGCCGACACCACATAGGCTTTAAACCAAATCGTGTCGCCTTGATAATAGCCTGTGTTGTCGAAGTGCAAATAGACTTTCTCTTGGGGATTGTTGGTTTGGAATTTATCGGCTCGCTTGACAAAGTTTTCCAGATTTTTGCTGGAGGCTTGCTGCGCAAAGGAGTTGAAAAAGGGCAAGAATATAGTCAGAACTAAAAGACAAATCTTTCGGCTGTGAAAATGGTTTGAAGACTCCATGGTTTAGAATTTAGTTTTATGCTTCAAAAGTACAAAATTCTTTCTACTTTGCGCCCAAATATCAATCTAACATATCTTTCTCCAAGCTATTTTTTTAGCGTTCAATCACCTTTATCATTATGCTCGCTTAACGAGGTTCATTAATTTTCGCCTAATGAATTAAGCGCACTTAACGAGCTGCAATTTTTCCTCCACGATGAATTAAGCACACTTAATCAGTCATAATTATTTTCATGACACGAATTAAGCGCACTTAACGGAGCATAACTTTTTTCAGGAGCTGAATTAAGCGTGCTAAATTGGGTATATTTATTTCTATATCGCCAATTTAGTTTGCTAAATTGTATTTATTGCGACATTTTAGGCGCAAAAAGCAAGAAAAAAATCGCATGTTACTCTACTTTGCACCCAATATCGCATCCCTCGAAAGAATCTATCTATTAAGTCTCGTGATGTCTTGTTCCAGCTCTTTCAGGCTATTTTTTCAATCTGCTTTTGCTGTTCTTTGTATCTTTGATATTCTTCAGTAGATTTATTTAATGCCTGTTGATGGCTTATTCTTCCTGCATGGGTGAGTAGTTCCCTACCGTTTAGCTGAATATTAGGGGCTTTTTGCTGAAATTCGGAATTTCCGAATTTCTGTAAGGTGCTAGCTTTTTCAAGCTCTCCCTCGGTATAGATATTTTTAATGTGTTCGTTGATTGTCGATTTTGCCTTACCGAACAGTTGCGACATTTGTTCTTGTGTCAACCAAACAGTTTCTTCAAAAAACTGAACGTCAACCTTTATATCCCCGTTCTGACTTTGGTATATAACGACTTCTCCTTTATCCATTATCTAATTATTTTGCTGTCCTAGTTTCCTTTTTCATGCTCCAAAATTACAAAAAACATTCTACTTTGCACCCAATATCACATCCACCACATATTTCTCCACTTCGCGGTTTTCTCCGATATAAGGATAATCGTGCATAGAGAGCATGGCGGGGGCGTTGAGTTCAATCACGATATAATGTGCTGCGGATGGCGTGGCTTGAAGGTCGTCGATAATCATGTCGATGCCGGCAATTTGCAAGTTGGCTGCGGCTGCTGCACGCTTGGCGACTTCTTTGTAATAGTCGGGCATGGTGTCCGTTACATCGATGCTGTCGCCACCGGTGCTGAGGTTGGAGTTGCTGCGGAGATAGACCTTTTGCCCTTTCTTGGGCACGCTGATTAGGCTCATTTGTTGATTAGATAAATGTCGCTTCACTTCCTCATCGACCTTAATCTTTAAGAGTGGATGGCGATAGTCCTCGCCACGCCCGATGTTCTTCGCCTCAATGAGTTCCTCGATTCGTGATTCCCCATCACCCACCACATTGGCAGGCTCGCGATAGGCGATGGCTCGCACTTCGCCGCCAATGACTAGGAAGCGATATTCTTGTCCCCCAAAGAACTCCTCCACAATGACCCGATTGGAATGCTGAAAGGCAGCGGTGATGGCTGCTTGCAGCTCCTCGAAGGTGCGAATGTCGGCAGCCACGGCAATACCATGGTCGGTGTCGGCCGGCTTCACTACAAGGGGAAAGGCGAGCTTTTCAATTTCAAAGATACTTTCTTTGCCTTTTTGAAGCAAGATGCCTTTAGCTTGGCGCACGTCGGCACGTTGGAGAAACTGGCGAGTCATCCATTTATCATTAGAAATCCAATAAGCTATAAGGCTATTGGCAGCAGAGATCGTGCCCTCGAAGATGGGATATTCCTTGCCCTGATGATGCACAACGATGAGGTTATTATCGCCATCGAGGATTTCAAATTCGAGTCCTCGCCGCAGGAGTTCTCTGATGATTATTTGTGTGGTGGCTTCAAAGTTTTCATAGCCCTCGAGTGGGGTGAAGTGGTAGTTTGATGTAGTCATTCTTTATTCTTTTTCAACAATGATAACCTCCTATCCATTATCATTTAATCCATAAATACAAACTCTCTAAAATTTTCTCTGTCGATAATCCTGCTTTCGGCTTGATATGCTTCAACGAAGGTTTTGGGCAAGCTTGTCGTTTTCTTTTTATTCCATTTAAACTCATAGCCTGTGATCTTGTCGGCATTCACTTCCACAAAATCCACTTCT
>JBKECD010000128.1:0-4772 GCA_047974225.1 Mangrovibacterium sp. | reverse complement strand
GTCGCATCCCACAAAGGATACACTCATCGCCACCATGCCTAGCACGAGCGATAGAAATTTGAATTTGTTTTTCATTTTTTTGTATTGTGATATTCACATCATGATGAATATCGGGTTAATAAATGTCTGTACGTACAATAAAAAAAGGTGCATCCGCCATTCCATCTGTTCAATTCGGGGGAACTGATTAGATGGAAAGGCAGACGCACCCGGCATAGGGGTGTGTTCGCTTTCCTCAGTTCTCTGTTCGCTTAAAAATTTGGTCGATTCTGATGAGAGAATAACTGATGAAGGCTGATTTCTAAAATCAAAGCTTTTGCCCTTTTGGCAAAGGGGCTTAGCGAGGAGTGTCTTTTTCTTGAGGCATGTGTGTTTCTTGTTTTAGTTTAGTGGCGGTTGCTCCAGACAAGAAAAGAAGAAGGTGTGAACCCTCGCTTCCTTGCTCACCTAAGGTACGACCAAGCACCCGCAAACAACAAGAATAGCAGAAGGAACACACCCCTATGGTGGAGTGTATTCACTTAGCTGATTCTCTGCTTGCTATAAATTGGTCGTTTCTAGGGGAGAGAGTCGCCGTAAATACATGTTTTGTTAAAAACGTCAAACCCACCAAGTGGATTTGAGCACCACAAAGATATGTTCCTAAATTTATCTGCCAAAACAAATGCTAAGAAAAAGCATTTTATTTTCATAAAAATCAATTTTCATCAGTAACTGAGATTTTTTCGTCCTCTCCGACGCTGGACGGTGCAACATGGTTTTAAGTGAATACTAGATATCAGATGTCGGAGGTCGGATATCGTTAGCTTTATCACTTAATGTCGCAAAAGGGGAAAAGGTAACCTCGAGGAAATGAAAAAACGACCTTTATTCATCGAGAAGAATGCAATAAAAAGTATATTTGCACACTTATAACTCACAACTCACATGCGACTACTGCTTTTATTTCTTTTAATCCCAACTTCGCTTTTGGCGCAGGTTTCGCCTTCGTCGCTGAATGACACGATTAATATCAGCGAAGTTACGGTAACGCAAAAGCGGCAAGTGTCGGGCATGCTTTCGGGAAACCTGAGTTTGTCGGCTGACAACCTGTCTTCAATTCCGGCTTTCGGTGGGGCGGTCGATGTGCTCAAGGTGCTTGAATTGATGCCCAGCATGCGCACTTCGGGCGATGCCAATTCCAACATCTACGTGCGTGGGGGCGATGCTGGGCAAAACCGCATTCTCTATGGCGGAGCGGCAATCTACACACCCGGTCATGCCATCAATATCTTTCCGCTTTTCAATGCCGACCATCTTTCGTCGCTCGCTCTGAGCAAGGGAAATGCGGCTGCCGAGCATGGAAATTTTTTGAGTGCGGTCATTGATGTGAAGCCTAAAGCGCGGCTTGCCGATAGCTTGTTGCTGAAAGGAAGTGTGGGGCTATTGTCTTCGCAACTCACCGTGCAATTGCCAATCGGCAAGAGGTGGACAGCCTATGCTTCGGCACGAAAGACTTATCTAAATCAGGTCTTGCGCCCCTTCCTGCAAGCTGGTGGCGAGTCGAACATGAACTATGATTTTTGGGATGCCAACTTTACGCTCGTGGGCAAGCTCAGCGAAAAACATAGGCTGCAAATTGATGCCTTTTCAGGGCTAGATGACCTTGATATTTCCGAAGAAACGATGGGATTAGCTGGGCAAATTCGCTGGAGGAATGCCATGCTTTCGGCTCAATTGCATTCGCAATTTTCCGCCCAAACGAAGCTCGAACAGCAAGTCTATTACTCTGGTTTCCGCAACCAATTGTTCACCGAGCAAGTCGATTATAAAATCGACTTAAACTCCACCATCGAGGATTTCACCTATCAAAATAAACTTTCCTTTTCCGCATTCCGCCAGCCGATTGATGCTGGGATGAGCTTCTCGCACTATCGCTTGAATCCCTATGACTTATTGGTGGAGAACCTCGGGAATGCATTAAGTCAGCCTGAAAACATGCCTGTGAGTGTCAACTATTTTTCGGCTTTTCTCGCCACCAAGCTGCATGGGGGAAGTCGGTGGATGATTACGCCCACAGTGCGCTATAATTACTTTGCTTCCGAAGAAGAAACGGAAGACTTCCAAAGCTTCGACTTCCGCTTAGCTGCGCAATATCAAGCGGCAGAACGCTTGTTTCTTCGTGCGAACTTCAGTCATAACAATCAATATTTGAATAAGCTCACGCCCTCATCTGTTGGCTTGCCCACTGATTTTTGGGTGGCTGCCAATGCTCAGATTCCACCGCAATCGGGCAATGAATATGCTCTAGGGGCTTTCCATTATTGGGCTGATGGGCAGTTTGAGCTTTCAGCTGATGTGTATTATCGCACGATGGAAAACGCGACCCAATATGAGTATAATTTCATTGAGAATGAGCAGGTCTCCTTTGTCGATAAAATTGAATTTGGCACTGGGCGAGCCTATGGTGCCGAGTTGATGCTGAAAAAGAACGCTGGCAGATGGAGTGGCTGGTTGAGTTATGCGTGGGGGAAGTCGGAACGCCAATTTGAAGCGATTAATGAGGGCGCATATTTCCCGGCTAAGTTCGACCGCCGGCATGATTTCTCCGCCACTGTGCAATATCAGCTTAATGCGCATTGGGACTTGTCGCTCACTCAAATCTTCGCCACCGGAAATACCTATACACAGCCCACTTCGTGGTATTTCATCAACTCGCTGCCGGTGAAAGAATACACCCAATATAATAACGCACGATTGCCCAACTACAACCGCACCGATATTGGGGCAAACTATTGGTTCAACAAAAACAGCCGGCTGAATTTCTCGATATACAATGCGTTTAACATCGTGAATCCCATCTATGTTTTCCTCGACATTAACGAAAATGAGGACACGGGCGAGCTGACGATGTCGGTCAAAAACAAAACCATCTACCGCATTATTCCCTCCATCAGTTGGCACTTTAAATTTTAATGTCCATGACACGAATCGCTATACTCCAACTCCTGTTTCTCCTGCTGTTTGCTTCCTGCGAACGCACCGTGGATTTTGTGCCCTATGAGCCGCAAGTGGTGGTGGAAGGACGCATCGAAAATGGCGGCAAAGCGTCCGTTTTATTGTCCACCTCGGTTTCCTTCACCGAAGATTTCGATAAATATGAACTGCTGAGCCATGCCATTCGCTCGGCTAAGGTGGTGCTTTCTGATGGCGAACAAGAAGAAATACTTCGACTAAAAACAAACTACGACCGCCTGCCTCCTTTCGAATATGTTTCCCAAGAAATGAAGGGCGAAGTGGGGAAAAATTATTCGCTGACCATCTATTATAAGGAGCAAATCATCAGTGCTGAAACTCACATTCCTACGCCTGTGCAAATCGAAACGCTATCTTTTGAAAAGAAACAGGAAACTGACAGCGTGGGGCAAATCATCATTGGCTTTCAGAACACGAGCGACTATGATTATCAGATTTCAACCCGCATGGTGGGCGTGGAAGAGGTCTTTCGCCCCAGCTTGTTTGGCAATATCGACCGCACGCAATATCCTGCCGATGAGCTGCTGAGCATTCAAGTGAGCAAAGCTCCCATCATCTATCCTGAAGCCGACTATTCCACAGCTTTCCCCGATAGTGTGGCAATTGAGGTGAAGCTCGCCACACAGACGAAAGCCAGTTTCGACTTCTGGACGAGCTATCAAAACGAAATTATTAACTCGCAAAACCCCATTTATCCTTCCACCACTAGCCTAAAATCAAACATCAACGGAGGAATTGGCATTTGGGCAGGCTATGGAGTGGAGGTGAAAGTATTAAACTAGTTGCGAAATTAAACCTATTGAGTTAAAGCGAGTTAAGATTATAGTGAGGATTGTTTGTTTGGGTGATATAGGGCTATATTTGCACGACTTAAATATAACATATAGTATAAACAAATTAAAAATCATTTTATGAAAAAGATTTTAAGCCTAGCTATGCTAGCAGGATTGAGCATCGCCATGTTCTCTTGTGAAGAAAAAAAAGACAGTCCAATTGGATATGGCGATTACCCATTTTCAACCAAAACCGACGAAGAAATTCGTGAAACCTTAGCCACCACAGGTGTGGATTTGCTCAAAGCAACTGAAGGTATTGTGGAAGAAAAAAGCTACATCGCTCTGACTGCATTCGGTGAGTTTGCAGAATACCTTGTTGAAGAAGAACCGGTTGATATCATTGAAACTGCTCCTAAAGCGAGAACCATGAACGTGATGAGCGAGGATATTCTGGAGCTAGCTGACCTTTGCGCTGAATATACTTATGATGCAGCAAAAAAGAGTTGGTCGTCAGAAGCTCTTGAAGGCAAACAAGCGATATTCAATTTCCCATCCACTTCAACAGGCACAGAGAACAACGCAAAGATTGTCATCGCCTACACCGAAACTGATTATGCTTTTGGTGATGAAAGCTACTCGCTTCCTCAATCGGCAACAGCGGAAATCACAGTGGACAATGCCAAAGTGGGCAGCATCAGCCTAGCGGCAGAAGGCGTGAGTGCCGACAAGCTGACAGGAAAAGCAAATGTCAATATCACTTTGGGTTCTTATGTCTTGAAAGAAGAGGTTTCAAGTGCTAGCAACGGACTTGCAGCAAGTGCAAGCTTCAAATCAGGCGACAAAACCCTTTTGTCAGCTGAGGCTGATTTAGCGGTTGAAGTGTCTTGGGAAAGCATTGACGAGGAAGATTACTCTTCAATGGGCGAGGGCAACGTGTCGGTAAGTCTGAATGACGATATCGCCATGGTGGGCTATGCTGAT
>JBKECD010000174.1:0-8607 GCA_047974225.1 Mangrovibacterium sp. | reverse complement strand
TTGCATGTGTTAGGCCTCCCGCTAGCGTTCATCCTGAGCCAGGATCAAACTCTTCGTTGTTTAAAAAAAATAAAATTGTCTTTGACTGATTACTCTCAAACTAAAACAATTTCGCGTAAATAACCTTCTACCTTTTCAATATTTTCAATGAACTTTGAAGCGTGGCGGTGCGCTTGGGCCGCGCCGCTTTAGCTGCGCTGCTTGGGCTTTCGCCGATTGAACCGCTGTTGCCTTTTCGTTCTCCACTCAGTCTTAAAACCTGAGCGAAACGGACTGCACAGTAAATACTAATATTTGAACCTTGCAACTTTTTGAAGAAATATTTTTCAAAAATCTTTTTCCATCTTTTATCCCCCAGATGAATCTGGGGGTTATGCACGGGGAACTCCGCATGGAGTTCTAAATGCACAACTAAGATGCTGCCGTATTCTTAATTTGAATGAACGTTTTTGCTTCCGATACATACAGCTTAAAGCTTATCGCCTATAACTTGTTTCCGAAAGCGAGTGCAAAAGTAATGCTTTATTTTTTACCTCCAAATGTTTTGAGAAGTTTTTTGAAAAATATTTTCCAAAACATGGAACTTTGCAGCTATTCATACTATATTATACGCTATTCATAAACGAACATGCCATGATTTTCGCCAAATGACGAACTGAAATGTATTTTTTTCAACGCATCGTCTGTGAATGATGAGCCGATTTTGTTTCTTTTCAACGCATTTCCCGCAGGAAATGAGCTGGTTTTGCTTCCTTTTCAACGCATTTCCCAAAAGAAATGAGCTGGTTTTGCTTCTTTTCAACGCATTTCCCAAAAGAAATGAGTCGGATTTACTTCTTTTCAACGCATTTCCCACAGGAAATGAGCTGGTTTTGCTTCCTTTTCATCGCAAACAGTACACTGGTTGAGTCGATTTTGCTTCCTTTTCAACGCATTTCCCACAGCCCCTCAACTCAAAAACAAAAAAAAACTGACAGACTACATTATATATAGTCTGTCAGTTTTTAAACTTCGCCTCAAAAAAAGACGCTATTTCTTCACAAAATAAGGCAACACATCTATTCCAGCCTCCACCGTGATAGTTTTTCCACCTTTGATTTTCTTTCCTTGAGCATCAATCCACGTGCCTTTGGGCAAAACCACTTGGCGCTGAGTCGCACCTTTTTCAACCACAGGAGCCACTAAAAGCGTTTCGCCCATCATAAATTGGTCGGTGATTTCAGCAAATCCTTGATGAGGGAAATTATATTCCATCGGACGCATGATTGGCTCGCCTGTTTTGGCGGACTCTTTCGCCAGATTAAGTATATAGTCGCGATGCGCCTGACGAATCTCCACCGCTTTCATCACCGCTTGGTGATGTTTTTCATCGAGAATGCGCCACGGAGCAACCGAAAATTGCATCATCGGCATCAGTGCATGACATTGCGCCGAGCGCACAATCAAATCTTGGTCGATAGTCGCCCCATCGAGGAAAGACACAAACTGACCTCCGCCAATCAAATCAGGGCAAGAGAAGGGATATCCCATAATTCCCTCCACGAGCATTTGCGGAATGAGCATATTCAAGTGCCCCCAACTGTGGTTTTTGTCATGCAAGCGTTGCGCCAAAGGCTCGCCACCCATTTTCCACATGGCTCGATATTCGTTGAGCGGAAATTTCAGACCGATTTCGCCATAAAGCTTCGAGTGGTCGTTGGGCGTCAGTCCGTTCAGCTCCACATTTCCCATATAAAACCGAGCATCACCCGCATCAAGCTTAAAACCATCGGCACCATACTCATCCACTAAATATTGCAATCGTCCTTCAAACCATTCTTTCGCTCCTTGATTGGAAAGGTCGAGCACCGCACTCACACCATTCCACCAACGAATCATTGCCACTTGCCCGTTTTTTTCCTTCATAAAATAGCCTTTCTTAGCCAATTCACGATAGACATCAGAATCCGGACTCACAAAGGGGCACACCCACAGCATGACTTTGAACCCCATTGCATGGAGCTTGTCCATCATCGCTTTAGGGTCGTCAAATCGTCCTTGATGAAATTCCCATTTCCCATAATCTTCCTGCCAGTTATCATCAATCATAAGCACTCCCGGAGGATAATTATTGTCGATAATCGACTGGGCATACTTTAATATATCCTTTTCGTTTTGGTCATACATCAGCTCAATCCACGTGTTGTATTGCGGATTGGAAAACAGGATTTCATCGGGCATCTTTCCTTTGGTGGGGAAATAGGTCTGACTAGCATGTTTATAGGCCGCTTGAAGGTTTCCGAAGCCCGAGGTGTGAATCACTTCTTGTGAGCTCGACACTTTTAGGCTATTTCCATTCTTGATGATATGCAGTGGCGCATCGCTCCAAATCACATCGCCAGCATCGGAAAGCAATAAGGGTTGCACTTGATTTCCAAAACCTTTTCCATATGTATTGACATCGAATTTATCGCCCAAAGGCATCACCTGCCCTTGCCCGATAATCCCTGCCCACCATTTGGCTTCAGTCTGAAGTTCAACAACATGCTTATTTTGCGCCTGCGCCACATTCGCCATCAAAAAGACAAATAAGGCAATTAGTTTTAATCTGGTTTTCATTTGCTTATTAGTTATTTAATTTCTTCCACTGGGAAATTCACCCCTCGGTTAGTCCAGTTTTGACTATAAATTTTCAAGCGCTCCACAAAGTTTTCATATTCGCCAGCACCCGACCACGCCACTTCGGCAATAGCTGCAATGCGAGGGAATGTTTTGTATTCCACATCGGTGTATGACGCATTCCATTCGTTCCACATTTGTGTGCCCACACCGATGATATTCTTCTCATATTGCGCTTCCAAGCCTTTGGGGATTGGCGAAAAACCATACATTTTTTTGAGCGATGAGTTCTTATATTTATAGTCAAGATAGGTGTGAGTGTGCAGCGAATTGACAATCTGATATCCGTTTTGTGCAGCCTCCGTAATCATCTCGATATCGCCACGCCAAAAATGAATAACCGTTTTCTTGGAAAGTTCCGTCGCCACCTCTTTATAGTCTTCGGTGTTGCTGAAATTATGCACATTCTTACCCATGATTTCATTCCAACCCATCATGCGTTTTCCTTTCGACTCAAGGTAGTTGGAAATGTCATTGGTGAATTTAATCTGCGCATCGGCAGGGCTATTGAGCTTGTGTTTCTTCATATAGGCTTGCATTTCTTTTGATTTGCTCCATGTGCCAAAGAGCACCTCATCGCCACCGATGTGAATCACTTCGGAAGGGAAAAGCTCACACACTTCATCGAGCACGTCTTTGAGAAACGCAATCACTTTAGGGTCGGAAATATTGTAGCTATCCTCTAGCTTGCCAAAAGTGTAGGGCACTTCGGTGAGCTTGCCAATGATGCCGAGCCACTGATAGGCGGCAATGGCAGCACTCGCATGTCCGGGCATTTCGATTTCAGGCACTACTTGGATGTTTCGAGCCGCTGCATATGCCACTACTTCCTTGATTTCCTCTTGGGTGTAGAATCCTCCATGAGGCTTACCTGCCAGCTTACCACTTTTCCACGTTTCGATTTCGGTGTCATTTCTGAAACCTCCCACTTCGGTCAGTTTCGGATATTTTTTGATTTCAATACGCCAACCAGCATCATCGGTGAGATGCCAATGGAGGGTATTCATTTTCAACGCTGCTAGTTCATCAATTTGTTTTTTGACAAACTCCTTGCCATAGAAATGCCGAGCTTCATCGAGCAAATATGAACGCCAAGCGAAGTTCGGATAGTCAATAATGTTGGCTTCATTAAAATAGAGCTGACCTTCACGCTCCACAATCAACTGTTTGAGCGTTTGAATCCCCCCGAAACAGCCTGCTTCTGAATTTCCATTGATGGTGATTTTCTTTTTACTCACTTCTATAGAATAGGCTTCCGGACTTGGATTAGCTTGCTTGGCAACACCCAAGACAATCGGCATTGTTTTGCTTTTTCGGGTGTCAATCTTCGAGTTCCAATCTTCCACTAAAGATTGAAGATACGTCGCAGCTTTAGTGAGCTCAGGGGCGGTCGATACCACCTCAAATTTGAGTTTTGCCGCCAATTGATTGCCTGAGCTGACAATCTCTTGAGGTTTAGGCACGATATTTATTTCCGCCGCCTTTTTTTCTTCGGCACAACTAGCCATCATGATGATGCTTAGTGCCAGTCCGATCAGTTTTTTCATGTTAGTAAAATTAAAAAAGCCCTTCCGAACTTCCTATAAGGGAGATTGGAAGGGCTTAAATTTATAAAATAGTTCTATTATTTCATGTGGTGCAATTTCTGCAATGATTTGTCGAGATATTGCTGAGTCAGCTCATCGGTATCTTCATATTGCTCACGCAATTTTTCTAATTCGCTGTGCAATTCTTTTTTCACCTCAGCATAAGCAGCGTCATCATACACATTATTCATTTCGTTGGGGTCTTTTTGCAAGTCATACAATTCCCACTCATCAATGTCATAATAAAAATGAATTAACTTATATCTTTCGGTGGCAATGCCATAGTGGCGTTTCACTAAGTGCCAGCTTGGATATTCATAGTAGTGATAGTAGTGCCCTGTGCGCCAGTCTTCAGGCGTTTCGCCTTTCAAAACAGGCACTAAGCTTCGACCTTGGTATTCCTCGGGGATATCCGCACCTGCCATTTCGAGGAAAGTAGGCGCAAAATCGAGGTTTGACACCAAATCTTTATTCACCGATTGCGCTTTGGTAACCCCTTTCCAACGCACAAGCAAAGGCGTGCGAAGAGATTCTTCATACATAAAACGTTTGTCGAACCAACCATGTTCACCAAGATAGAACCCTTGGTCGGACGAATAAATTACGATGGTGTTATCATCCAAGCCCGTTTGAGTCAAGTAGTCTTCAATTTCGCCGACACTCTTATCCACCGCCGCAATACAAGCGAGATAATCTTGCAGATAGCGTTGATATTTCCAGCTAATGAGCTCTTTCCCTTGAGGATTCTTCGCCTTGAAATCCGCAATGATTGGGTCATACACTTCATTCCACGCAGCCAATTGCTCGGGCGACATGCGAGTCATCGAGCCATCACGTTTTTCGCCATAGATTTTCATATCCTCCGCCATGCGCATGGTTTTATCGAGCGACATATCTTGCTCCTTAGCTGCACGACCACGATTGCTATAATCATCGAAAAGATTGTCAGGCTCAGGGAACACCACATCTTTATATAGTGTCAATTCATTCGGACCAGGCTGCCAATTGCGGTGAGGAGCTTTATGGTGAACCATCAGCATGAATGGTTTTTCTTTCGCTTTCGCTTCATCCATCCATTTGATTGCTTTTTGGGTGATGATTTCTGTCACATAACCTTTTTCGTTGTGCTTTCCCTCTTCGGTTAAGAAGTCAGGATTGTAGTAATCACCTTGAGCGGGGAGGATTTCCCAAGAGTCGAAACCCGTAGGGTCAGAACCGAGATGCCACTTGCCCACAATCCCTGTTTGATATCCATTTGCTTGAAGGACTTTGGGGAATGTCAGTTGTGAGCCATCAAACTTGATGCCATCTTCATTCGACACAAATCCACTTTTATGCCCGTATTTCCCCGAAATGATGGTGGCACGCGAAGGACCACAGATGGAATTGGTTACTAAACATCGGTCGAAGCGCATCCCCTCATTGGCGAGTTTGTCGATATTTGGCGTTGGCGCATAATCCTTGAGGATACTGCCATAAGCACTAATGGCTTGATAGGCGTGGTCATCGCTAAAGATGAACACAATGTTTGGACGCTTGTCCTGCTTTGCTTCTGAAGCACACGAAGCCAGCACAACGGCAAGCATAATGAACGAAAATAATCTTCTCATTGGTTGGTATTTTTATTTGTTTCTTTTGATTCTCTCCATGCTACAAATCTCTTTCACAGGCATAAATGCCTGTGCTATTATATATCGCCCTTTCAGGGCTTGCAACCCTGCCCATTCTCCATTCTCCATTCTCCATTCTAATCCAGCTCCACCGTTTCCATCACACCTAAATATTCACCTTCTTTATTGAAATAATGCAGTTTGACGAAAGCTTTCTCCCCTTCCACATGCAAAGATAGCATATGATTGACCATTCCATCATTAAAACCTTCAGGATTTTGCACTTTATTTGTTCCTATAAGCATATTTTCATATAATTTCGGACCCACAGGCTCTTTGATGTCCATGTAGCTTCCTCCCCCTTGGGTGATGTAGTTCACTCCATCGAGGAACGTCCGCTCATAACCGTGCATATGCCCACTAAAGACCGCACTAACCTTATATTTGCTTGCCAGCAAAGGTAGATTACGCTGCACTTCTTCCTTCTCTGCCACCTGCCAACGCTCATAGAAGGGGGCATTGTGAATAAAGATGAAGCGAAAGCGTGCGCTCTGCACCTGCTCACTCGCAAGCACCTTTTCCAACCAAGCGTTGGGCAATAGCTCGGTATCCATGCCGCTCCAATCCATGCTGATAAACGCCACATTGCCATACATCAACAGATAGCTTCCACTCGCTGCTTGCTGTGTAGAAGGGATGTCAAAATATTGTCGGATAAGATTTCCACCGCCCCAGCGGGCTCCCACATCATGGTTACCCAAGGAGGCATAAAATGGAACACGAGACCCCACACGCTCACACACATGAGGGAGAAAAACCTTCGCAATGTCTTCTCTTTTATTGCCTGAATTTGAAATATCGCCCGAGCTGAAAGCCAAATCAACATTCAATCCCTCCACCATGAAATCAGCCATGCTTCGCCAAGGATTCGCATAGTGGCTATCGCCCCAGATGCCTACCACAAAAGACGGTTTTTTCTTTTTTGGGGCGGTTTTAAATTCCTGAACTTCAGAAGTGTATCCCTCGCCAACCAATTGATAGTAGTATTTCGTGTCAGCCTTTAATCCTTCTAGTCTTGCTTTGAAAATATAGGTGTCCGCATTGGTACTTTCGTTGATTGCACTTGCTTTGTCATTCAGCTTCGACGCTTTTGAGCCATAATAAATCACCCCCTCCATCCTTTCGCTTGCTTCCCACATGATAGTTATCCCCGATGGAGTAACATTCTGCAAATATGGTTTGGTGAGTAAGGCTTTCTCTTCCGCCTTGAGATTCTGAGAAAATACAATTGACAATAGACAACTCATCACTAATCGAAACTTCATGTTTTTAGTTATTTGCTCCGCAAGCATCGTGCTTTGCGAATTGGTTTCCACAAAATAAAGGTTTTTATGTGCGCTTTCCAAAAAAAGTTTCAAGAGACTTTAGTGGATATCTCCTAGTAAAATCCATTCTCCTACAATCTTCTTTGGATCTTTCACCGCCAGAGCAATGTCCTTAGCATCGTTTAGATGCGTATTGATAATTGCCACTCCCAATCGGCATTTTTTGCTATTAGTATCTGCCAGCGAATATTCTTCCTCTGCTACGATTTCTTTGTTTCCAACCAATTCTGACACCTCAATCTTATCAGAAATCCACTGTTTCACAAGATTATCTTCGGCATCAAAAAGCGCAAATGCTACTTTGTATTTAAAGCCAAGGTTCTTGTTGTTATTGGGAAGCACCCCAACGCCTATATTCTTCCACCGATGCTCAATGCGTAAGTTCTCTCCCGAAACGGAATATGAAATTGACGCTGGATATATCCGATATCCTCCATGCGACAAGAACTTTTGTGCCTCAACCTGAGCATCCTCCACATAGCGTTTGGTTTCATCGGTGGTGCGCATATCTAAATAATTAGCATGCGTTTCCAACGCCAAATCCACCACCTCAGCATAATATTCTTGCCAGGTATCCCAAAGCTTATTGCCGTCTTCATGCTCAATATGATAATCCATTTCATGCTTTCCCCAATAACATGCTTCAGCAATAATTGGCGTGCTCGGAAAATGAGTTACTAATTCATCTTGGTCTTTCTTCGGAAACCACTTGCTCGCATAGCCATCACGCCGAGGAGTAAAGCCCAGCTCATGATAAACCACGCTATCTTGATATTCGTTGCGCACTCCAAAGTTAATCACATTAATCACCTTATCGAAAGCCTCGGCATAAGCTTTCACAATTCTATCATGGCTGTAATTGCGTTTCGATTGGTCTTTATACCTGATTCCGTGACCTTCGCCCCACAACCCCATGCCATAGCAATCCACATAGTCCACAATTGAAGGGTCATTGAATTTCTCGCCAAAAGCGCGAATAAAGTTTGTGTATTTCTCCAAGAAGAACTCATCTTCAGCATAAGGCGTTTGCTTTCCCCAGTGCTCATAGGTATTTGCCCCATCAAGCACAAACTGCGGTGTTCCCGTGTGGGTGAATATCCGAAATGCCAAGCGAAGATTTCTATCTAATGCTCCTTGAATAAGGTTGATAAACACCGAATCATGATCCCAAGCATATTTCCCCTCTTCGGGTTCGATATCTTCCCACTTCCAACGAAGATAAAACACGCTTGCATATTTACTAGCTGCTTCATCTTGCTCCTCCCAATATTGTTTCCCATCGGTGTGTCGCCATCGGTTTTCAGAATAGAGTGCCCAGCCCATATAGGGGTTTTTGAGATTGGACGTGGTGTCGGGGGTGAAGGATAC
>JBKECD010000019.1:0-35180 GCA_047974225.1 Mangrovibacterium sp. | reverse complement strand
GGAGCGAACTCGGACGAACCGATTTGCTCGCTGCTGGTCACCAAACCAACAAGCCCGAGCTCCTCTTTGAGAAAATCGAGGATGCTACCATCGAAGCCCAAGTGCAAAAGCTCCTCGACACCAAGAAAGCCAACGAGCTTGCCGCTGCCGTGGCAGCTCCTGCCAAAGAAGAATGCACGTTTGATGACTTCACCAAAATGGATATTCGCACAGCGACTATCCTTGAAGCAAAACCGGTGGCAAAGACTAAAAAGTTGATGGAAATTCTCCTCGATACAGGCATTGACAAGCGCACGGTTGTTTCGGGCATTGCGGAGCATTATAAGGCGGAAGAGATTATCGGCAAGCAAGTGTCGGTGTTGGTGAACCTTGCTCCACGCGAGATGCGCGGCATTGTGTCGCAAGGCATGATTCTGATGGCAGAGGATGCCGATGGCACACTTCGCTTTGTTTCGCCTGAAAAGTCAGTGAAGAATGGTTCGGAAGTGAGGTAGAAGACTAAAGCCCCACTCAGCCTCCCCGATGGGAGGAGAGTCGCAGAGACCTAACAAGTTTTTTGAAGCTAGTTAGGTCTTTTTTATGCCCAAAACGTAAGATGTTTGTATTTTTACGAACAAATGTTTTGCTATTTCATTTTCTGTTCGTATGTTTGCGAACAGAAAGAGGCTTTGGCTTTGCCGCATTGCTTTCAGCGCAAGGCACAGCAGCTTTTGCTCAAGCGCAAAGCCACGCACAAAAAAGAAAAATGAAAAAAGAATATACACCCGATTGCGAGCAGCTCGCTCGCTTTGCCAAAGCCCTTGGGCATCCAGCTCGCATCACTATCCTAGAATTCCTTGCAAAGCAAGAAAGTTGCTTCTTTGGAGATATCCACGATGAGCTGCCAATTGCCAAGGCAACGGTGTCGCAACACCTTAAGGAATTGAAAGATGCAGGCTTGATTCAAGGCGAAATCACTCCGCCCAAAGTGAAATACTGTGTCAATAGAGAAAACTGGGAAGTGATGAGAGGGCTGTTTGAAAAACTAGCTCTAGCCCCCTCCTGCTCCCCCAAAGGGGGAGAGTCCGAACCACAAACACGCTGTGGTTGCGAAGAAATTCTTTAGACTATTGGATTTTTAGATAATAGATTTTTAGACTGTCTAATAATCCAATATTTAACAATCCAATATCTAACAATCCAATATCTAACAATCCAATATCTAACAATCCAATATCTAACAATCCAACAATCTAAAAAGAAATGAACTTCAACAATTTAAAATTAGCAAAGATGGAAATTAAAGTACTCGGCACAGGATGTGCTGGTTGCAAAGCCTTGCACGAGAATGTGCAAAAAGCAGTAGCAGAACTCGGCATTGATGCCACAGTAGTGAAAGAAGAAGACATGATGCAAATCATGAACTACAACGTGATGGGGCTGCCAGGCTTAGTGATTAACGACAAGGTGGTTTCCGCAGGAAAGAAACTTTCGCTGGCTGAAGTGAAGGCATTGCTTTCTGTTTAAGCTGTGGCTAACGCCGCATTGCCTTTGGCGCATTGCTTTCAGCAGCGAAGCTCAAGCGCCGAAGGCACAGCACGAAGTAAAGCATAAACAATTAAAATTTACATCATGAAAAGATTATTATTCGTTCTATTGGCAATTGTAGGATTGACCGCTTGCGGAAACAAGCAAAAGGCTAATACGCAAACCCAAGAAACACCTAAAGATGTGGTGGAGGTGATTTACTTCCATGGAAAACAACGCTGCATTACGTGTAATGCCATTGAAAAACACACCAAAGAAGTGCTCGAAAATGATTTCGCTCAGCCAATCAAAGAGGGCAAGTTAGTGTTCAAAATTGTAGATATTTCCACGCCCGAGGGGGAAAAGATAGCCGATAAATACGAGGTGAGTTGGTCGTCGCTCTACCTTAATAAGTGGCAGGCTGGCGAGGAAAGTCGAAACAACATGACTGACTTTGCATTTTCCCATGCTAAAGGTCAGCCCGAGATTTTTAAAGAGGGTTTGACAAAGAAAATCAACGAACTTTTGAAATAGCATGGAGTTCATTCAATCGCTTTTAGAAAGTAGTAGCACGCCGATTGTTACCGCCTTTTTGCTAGGCTTGCTCACTGCGGTCAGTCCGTGTCCGTTGGCAACCAACATCACTGCCATCGGCTTCATCAGCAAGGATATTGAAAGTAAGCATCGCATTTTCTGGAATGGCATTCTCTACACCTTTGGACGCATCATCAGCTATGCCGGCTTAGGCTTGGTGCTGATTCCGATTCTTCGAGAAGGAGCGAGCATGTTTGCCATTCAGAAAGCTATTGGCAAATATGGCGAGATGATTATTGCGCCGGCGTTGATTCTGATTGGCTTGTTCATGCTTTTCGGACATAAACTGAACCTGCCGAAGTTCGGCTTCAAAGGCGACAATAGCGAACGATTCAAAAACAAAGGTTCGTGGGGCGCATTGCTCTTGGGCGTGTTGTTTGCGCTGGCATTCTGCCCAACGAGTGGCGTGTTTTATTTTGGCATGCTCATTCCGATGTCGGCAGCCGAAGCAGGAGGCTACTTGTTGCCTGTTGTGTTCGCCATAGCCACAGGCTTGCCTGTGCTGATTGTGGCGTGGATATTGGCGTATAGCGTGGCAGGATTGGGCAAGTTCTACAATCGAATGCAAACATTTCAAAAGTGGATGAACATCATCATCGCACTATTATTTATTGCCGTAGGTTTAGCTTCGCTGCTTTAGCTTCGCTGCTTTAGCTTCGCTGCATTGGCTATGCCGCATTGCTTTCAGCGCGAAGCACAGCGGCATAGCCACAGCGCCGCAGGCACAGCACAAAAAACAAAAAAATGAAAATACTCATATTATGCACCGGCAACAGTTGCCGAAGTCAAATGGCA
The DNA here is from genome assembly GCA_047974225.1 of Mangrovibacterium sp. Taxonomy (GTDB): domain Bacteria; phylum Bacteroidota; class Bacteroidia; order Bacteroidales; family Prolixibacteraceae; genus JBKEDC01. The sequence goes on along the minus strand of JBKECD010000019.1, from coordinate 32,285 downwards.
CATGGATTCTTACAATCCTTTGATAAAGATTTAAACGTTTGTTCGGCAGGCACTAATGCGGCGGGCAAGCTCAATGCAGGCGCCGTGAAAACGATGGCTGAAGTGGGCATCGACATTAGTTCGCACACTTCCGACTCGGTGGAGAAATACCTTGGCGAGCCGTGGGATTACGTCATCACGGTGTGTGGTGGAGCAAATGAAACCTGCCCAGCCTTTGTGGGCGAAGTGAAACATCGTTTGCACATTGGTTTCGACGACCCTTCGCACGCCGAAGGCACCCCCGAGTTCATCGAAAGTGAATTTCGACGAGTGCGCGATGAGATTAAAGAAAGTTTCGCTGCGTTACTTCGTGCGTGGTCTTCGCCGCTTTAGCTTCGCTGCTGCAAGCAATTCATAATTCATAATTCATAATTCAAAAATGATACAACAATTTGCCGACTGGTTAGTCTATACCGTTTTTAATTTGAATGCCGAAAGCCATTTGGGGGTGTCGGTGAATTTCTTTTTCTATGACACCATCAAGATATTGATTTTGCTCTTTCTCATCAGCTCGCTGATGGGTGTCATCAACGCCTATTTCCCGATTGATAGACTTCGGAACTTCCTCACCACACGCAAGCTCTATGGCTTTCAATATTTCTTTGCTTCACTCTTTGGGGCGATTACCCCCTTTTGCAGTTGTTCGTCCATCCCGTTGTTTATCGGCTTTGTGAAGGGAGGTATTCCTTTGGGAGTAACGCTTTCGTTTCTGATTACCTCGCCTTTGGTCAATGAAGTGGCTGTGGCGATGTTCTTGGGGGCATTTGGGGTGAAAGCGACTTTGATTTATGCGGTGTCGGGCATTTTGCTGGGCACGGTTGGTGGATTCATCTTGGAGCGTTTCAAATTAGAAAGATATTTAAGTCCGTGGGTGCAGCAGATTCAGGCGCAGTCGAATGCCGAAGCCGCACAGTGGGAAGCCGAGCAGCTTTCATTTGCCAAGCGCCTGCCCACCATCATCAAAGATGCATGGGGCATTGTGCGAGGGGTGTTGGTCTATGTGCTGATTGGCATCGCCATTGGCGCAGCCATGCACGGTTTTGTGCCTGAGGGCTTCTTTGAAGAATACCTTTCAGCCGACAAATGGTATGCCGTGCCGATGGCGGTTATTCTAGCTGTTCCGATGTATGCTAATGCAGCCGGCATTGTGCCAGTCATTCAGGTGTTTGTGGCGAAGGGTGTTCCGCTCGGCACTGCGATAGCCTTCATGATGGCGGTGGTGGGCTTATCCTTGCCCGAAGCCACGATGCTCAAGAAGGTCATGACTTGGCGATTGATAGGCATCTTCTTTGGCACGGTGGCATTATTCATTGTGCTGTTGGGCTATTTGTTTAATGCGGTGTTGTGATTAACTCGTGGCTGCATAAAAGATGCTTGTGCAATTCATACTATTTCATACCTTTGCGCGTGAATTATAGAAAACAAAATGAGAGAACAAAACAATAGCCGAAAAGGCTCTTTTAATAAAGGTGCTGATGGGCGACAAGGGTCGCGAGATCGCAAGAATGACGGTGAACGCAAAGGGTTTGGCAAGTCTAAAGAGAAAGGCAGAAACTATCGCTTTGATTCCGAAGAAGAAAAGCCGTTGGTGAAGAAAAAACCTTATGAGGGAAATAACTTCAAGAAGGACTATCGGAAATTGGTCAAGCGTGGGGTTGATACCTCAAAGCCTGTGGATACTCGCTTGCGATTGAACCGCCATATCTCGAATGCGGGCATTTGCTCACGCCGTGATGCCGACAAGCTGATTGCAGATGGCGAAATCACGGTGAATGGCAAGGTAATTACCGAAATGGGATATCGAGTAGAGCCTACCGACAAAGTGTTCCACAATGGCAAACGAGTGATTGCTGAGCAAAAGGTCTATCTTTTGCTCAACAAGCCCAAGGGCTTTGTTACTTCGGTGGACGACCCCCACAATGAGCGCACGGTGATGGACTTGGTGAAAGATGCTTGTCCCGAGCGCATTTATCCTGTCGGTCGATTGGATAAAGCCACTACTGGCTTATTGCTATTCACCAATGATGGGGATTTGGCGAAGAAGCTCACTCATCCGAGCTATGAGAAAAAGAAGATTTATCATGTCTTTTTGAAAGAAAATTTCCCGATTGAATACATCGAGCAGATTGCCAAGGGCATTGAGCTCGAAGATGGCTTTGTGCGTGCGGATGCTATCAGCTATGTAGATCCCCAAGACAAATCGCAAATAGGCATCGAAATTCACTCAGGACGGAATCGCATTGTGCGTCGCATCTTCGAGCATTTCGGGCATCGAGTGTCGAAGCTCGACCGTGTCTATTTCGCAGGCTTGACCAAAAAGAACCTCCCTCGCGGAAAATACCGCTTCCTCACTCAACAAGAAGTGAACTTTTTGAAGATGAGCTAGAGATAATTACGAATTAAAAATTACGAATTACGAATTGAGCAGGGGTGCAATTAATTGCGAATTATCAATTACGAATTGCGTTAACTTTTAACACTTGTCAGTAGCTAACCACCTTTTTACCACAGAGGCACAGAGAACACAAAGGCAAGCTTTCAGCTTGCCTTTGTGATAAAAAGAAGAAGGTGATTATATGCATTTCAGAATCAAATCAAAAAATCAAAACACGGATGCCATGTGGTATTTCTTAGCGCATTACATTTGAATGTTAAAAGTTAACGCAACGCCAGTAATTCGTAATTCGTAATTTTTAATTCGTAATTCTTTCCCTCCACCACGCTTCGCCTAATCTGTTTTCACCACCGATGTGCACCACTTCACCAATCAGGGGGAGAAGTAGTCGGGTGCTGTCGAAGTTGGCATAGGGTAAGACATTTTCTAGTGGCTCATGCCAATCATGTTGAGCCAAGGCGTATTTTGAATTGTGAATAGTGATGAACTCTTGAGGCTGCAAGTCGGCAATGGCTTGCCGAATCTTGTCGGGTGTGAAGTGAATATTTGCCCATTTACGGTCGTATTGCCCATTCTCGAGCACCGCAAAGCGGATGTCGCCAAATTGCTTTTTGATTTGTTTCACATGGGGCGAATATCCGCCATCGCCACTCAGATAGATATTGCCCAAGGAAGATTGCAGCATGAAAGATGCCCATAGCGTCTTATTGCGGGCGAATCCTCGCCCTGAGAAGTGCCTTGCAGGCAAGGCATGGAGGAGAAGCGATTCGCCTAGTTGATATTTTTCTTGCCAATCGAGTTCCACGATTTGGCTGTCATTCCATCGCCAATGGCGGAAATGTGAGCCCACACCAAGCGGACAAATTACAGTCAGTTCTTCATGCTTCAATTCCTTCACGGTGTCATAATCCAGATGATCCCAATGGTCGTGTGTGATGAGCAGATAATCCACGCGAGGCATGTCCGACACTTCGTAGATGTCAGTCCCCTCGAAAGCTCCTCCGAAGAACGTTACCGGCGAAGCCGCCACCAGCACAGGGTCGATTAAAATACGTTTCCCATCAATTTGTAGATAATACGAGCCGTGTCCCATCCACACCAGCAAGTTTTCCTCGGGGTTTAATTCCTTGAGATTTGTCTTTTGAGTCGGAAGGGCATGATCGGGCGTGCGACTTTCAATCTTTTTAAAAATCACATCTCGCAGATAAGTGTAGGCGCTTTCTCCCTCAGCCATGGCAGGCGTGGGCACTTGATTTTGAAATTGCCCATCTCGATAGTTGGGCGATTGCATCACCCGTTCTAAATCTTCTCCTGAAGGATTTTTGCCAAACTTGGGTGTGTGCATAAAAATACTCACTCCGAGGATGATGAGCAGAAGCCCTGCGATAAGGATAGTCATAGGTTTCCTAAATTTTAACATGGACGCAAAGGTATAAATTTTGTATATACACGTATTTCTTGAATTATATCATTTGCAATTAATTAAGAAAGCTCTATCTTCGCTTCTGAAAAACAAACACTATGAATAAATATTTTGACAGTTGCCTATACTTTAGGCTTAATCGTGTGCTTCGTACACTCTCGCAGTATGCCGATTCGGCATTTGCTCCTCATGGCATGACCTCCAGTTATGCCTATTTGCTCATCTTGGTCGATATGTATCCACGTGTCGGGACAGTGGAATTGTCGCAAGAATTAAATCTAAGTCCTTCCACTGTTACTCGCTTGGTTGATAAGCTAGTGCTATCAGGCTATCTTGCGCGTGTGAAAGACGGCAAGCGATGTGAGATCTCGTGCACCGAGTCAGGCTCTCGCATGGCAACCGAATTGGAAGTTACGTGGCTTGAATTTCAGCAAAACACGAGCGAGCAAGTTTCCAGTGAGCTTTATGCGAGTTTAAATCAGGAATTGCGCAAGCTCGAAAGACGGATTGATTGAGGGGGCTTTTGGAAATCAGCTTAGAAGGTATAAACCATCGACAGCACTAGGCGGTTGTTGGTCGCTCCGTGGGTGTCGGCATATAGCCCGTTGCTGAAATCAATTGCTCCAGAGCCGTAGTTGGCGGTGGTGATTTCATATTCCAAGGCGAAGCGCATGTTTTGCACATTGTGTGCCGCATGGACCGAGCCTCGCCAATGGTTCATCACATTGGGCAATAGGCCAGCTGTAATCATGCCGTCTTCGTGGTTATACACCGCATCGCTCGTCCCCAAGTTTTTGCCATAGCCACCAAATGCGCCCACTTGCCATTTCACCCCATAGACAATGTTGAAAAGCGCCGTCATACTATTATAATTAGTATAGCTTTCTGCACCTGTGCTTTCATTTTTCGATGCCACGGCATAGCCTCCAAGCATGGTGAGATGAGTCATGTTTTGTCCATAGAAAGCGCGCCCTGTGAATAGGAGTTTTTCCGATTTATAGCGCAGCAAGAATGACGAAGAATAGCTTGTCAGGTAGTTTTCCGAGCGATAAGTGCCGTCGTTTCCTTCGGTGATGTATTGTGGCTGAATGCGTTTTACTTCACCAGCGATGCCAATGCTCCAATGCTTCATCTTTTGCAAGGCGAAGACGGATATTTCGGGCATTCCGCCATCGCGCTGCGCTTGATTGTCGGAGGCATAGGCGGTGTTGAGCACTTTCGAGGTGAATTGGTTTTCATAGAGCGCAGCAGCGCCAATCGAGAAGTTGCCCAGATATCTATCCACACGCACTTGGGGCGAGCGGTTGAATGCCATGAATGGTGCGCCAGAATTATAGGAAGCCACAGTTGGAAACAAGCCGTCAGCCCAATAAGGATGCCAATTTTGCCCCACGCGCAAGCGCGTATTTTCCCATTTCATATCCACATACGCCAATCGAATGCGAAGCAAATTGGCGTGTTGCTTGGTGATGCCTGCAAAGTCGGCTTCAATCACTGCGGAGGTCTGCGCCCCCATCACTTCTTGTCCTGCAATCTTCACCCCTAGGCGAGTGGCGAGCGCCGTCAGATTAGAACTTTGGTTTTGATTGATATCTTTCCCAGAGGCGTCTTCGCCTTTGTAGTTAGGCACTAGATAGAAGTTGTCTTGCGCCACATCGAGCCCCTTATAGCTGTCGGAATAAAAATCATTGCGCACAAAGCCATAGGGCGAAAATGTGAATTTCTTTTCTTGTGCATTTGCGAGGAGTGATGTTGCGCCAAGGAGGGCGACTAGAATTAGTTTTTTCTGCATGGTTTTTGGTCTTATAGCGGCAAAAATAGTATTTCTGGGGAATTAGGCGAAATTGAAACGGTCGGAATTAGGGAAAAACAGCCCATCTTGCCTAATAGAAAGGCATGGTCGGAGTCTGAGTATATCTTTCTTCTTAACTAGATTTCACATGTCAAAATAGTATTTCACCATCTAGCGCTATGAATTTCACATGTAGAAACAATATTAATCTTTCTTCTCGACATGATTTCACATATTAAAATAATATTTCGCTTTCCGACTCGTTAGATTTCACATGTCAAAATAATATTTACCTTTCCACTCCGTTAGATTGGTAGATATTTGGGTGTGTTCATGCCATCTCATGGACGCGAAAGATAGACTTGTTCGAAAATCGAGGCTTCCTGCGAAAAAGAAACATAGTCTCGAAATTCTCCCAAACCTTCCAGCAAAGCGGAAGGCTAGTTTTTTGCCTGAACAATGTCTTCAAACAGAGTAAAAAGGAAAGTAAATAGTTTAATAACGATTTGCTTGAAAAAAAACATGATATTGTTCGACTTTTACACTGAAAACACTACATTTACGCTTTCAATTAAATATCAAATCTAATGACATTAATAAAATCAATTTCAGGAATCCGAGGAACAATCGGAGGTAAGTCGGGAGATGGACTGTCGCCCGTCGATGTGGTTAAGTTTACAGCTTCATATGCCAAATGGCTCATTGAGTCATCAGGCGTAAAATCACCCAAAGTAGTGGTCGGTCGTGATGCCCGCATTAGCGGTCCGATGGTGGAGCAGCTGGTCTGCGCTACGCTCATGGGCATGGGAGCTAATGTGGTCAATATTGGTTTGGCGACCACCCCCACCACCGAGCTAGCGGTAACTTCCGAGGAAGCCAATGGAGGGATTATCCTCACCGCAAGCCACAATCCCAAGCAGTGGAATGCGCTCAAGTTGCTCAATGGCAGAGGTGAATTTCTGAATGCCGAAGAGGGAGCGTTGATTTTGAAATATGCCGAAGAAGAAAGTTTTGAATTTGCCGAGGTGGATTTTATCGGCAAGATGAAAAAGAAAAGCTACACCGATGAGCATGTGAGCCAAGTGCTCGATTTGGATTTGGTGGATGCTCAAGCGGTGCGTCAGGCGGGCTTTAAGGTGGCATTTGATGCGGTCAATTCAGTGGGCGGTGTGGCTATTCCAGCTTTGCTCGAAGCCTTGGGGGTGAAGACCATTGTGCCGATTAACGAAGAGTCCACGGGTGAATTTGCACACATTCCCGAGCCGCTTCCCGAAAACTTGGTGGAGACTTGTCAGATTGTGAAAGAGCAAGGAGTGGATGTTTGCTTTGTGGTTGATCCTGATGTGGATAGGTTGTCGATTATCAGTGAAGACGGTTCCATGTTCAACGAGGAATATACTTTGGTGGCAGTGGCTGACTATATATTGAGCCACACGCCGGGCAATACGGTTTCTAATATGTCATCGTCGCGTGCTTTGCGTGTGATTACTGAAAAACACGGCGGAACACATTCAGCATCAGCGGTGGGCGAAGTCAATGTGGTGGCGCAGATGAAAGCCACTAATGCAGTCATCGGGGGCGAAGGAAATGGGGGAGTGATTTATCCGGCGAGCCACTATGGGCGTGATGCTTTGGTGGGGATTGCTTTGTTTTTGACGCAATTGGCGAAGTCGGGCATGAAATGCTCGGAGTTGCGCAAGACTTATCCCGATTACTTCATTTCAAAAAATAAAATCGAATTGACACCCGAGATTGATGTCGATAGTGTCTTGGCTCAGATGGAAAAGAAATACGCGCAAGAGCAAGTATCGACCATTGATGGGGTGAAGATTGATTTTGCCAATGAGTGGGTGCACCTTCGGAAGTCGAACACCGAGCCCATCATTCGCATCTATGCTGAATCGGTGAGCATGGCGAAAGCGGAGGCTTTGGCGCAGCAAATTATGGCAGACATCAAAAGTTGTATTGCCTAGTGAGAGGAGATTAGGGGCAGAGATTGAAGCGGAAAAGCTTCAGTCCTTGCCCCTGCTTGTTGCCATCAACCTTAAATTTATGTAACCCTTAGGGGGAAATATTTTAGGGTTTATAATTTCAGACTATATTTGCACGAATGAAAGGCTTCATTATTAAAATATCACTCCTCGGAGTGTTTTTTATTTTTGCGCATCAGGCGCAATCTCAAGAGATGAGCTCAGACTCCTTGAGCAAAGCTCCACGCAACTATATCACTCAAGAAGCATCGGTTTCCTTGATGCTCGACACCTATATCAAAGATTGCAAGGCAAACGAATCGGCAGGCTTCCCTGGATATCGCGTGCAGATTTTGTCGCTCACCGGAGCGGCTGCGCGCGACCAAGTGCTTCAGGTGCGTAATCAATTCAAGAGTTTGCATGCAGAATATCCCATTTATATGGAATATAAAAGTCCGAGCTTTCGGCTCACCGTGGGCGACTGTCGAAGCCGAAGTGAGGCGCTGTATATCAAAGATAAAATTAAGAGGAGCTATCCAAATGCCTTTGTGGTGTTTGACAAAATTCAATACCCCCAATTAATCACATCGGATATGTCAGAAGGCGAATACTAAATCCATTGTCCAAAAATCCGAAATCCGTCATCCAAAAATATGAGCGAATTAATTAAGCATGAGTGTGGCATCGCAATGATTCGATTGCGCAAGCCATTGAGCTATTATCAAGAAAAATATGGAACGTGGCAGTATGGCATGAATAAGCTATATCTGCTCATGGAAAAACAACATAACCGCGGACAAGACGGCGCTGGCGCCGTGAGTGTGAAGCTCCACATGAAGCCCGGTCAGGAATACATGCACCGCTATCGCTCGGTGCAGTCGAGTCCCATTCAAGATGTGTTTTCCAAGATTACTCGCCCCATCAAGCGAGCAATCAAAGACCGAAAAGATGTCAATAATCTGGAATGGGCGTATGAGAATCTTCCTTTTGCAGGGGAGTTATATCTCGGGCACTTGCGCTATGGCACATTTGGAAATAATAGCATCGAATATTGCCACCCCGTGGTGCGCCACAATAATTGGAAATCAAGGACGCTAGCTTTAGCAGGGAATTTCAACCTCACCAATGTGGATGAACTTTTTGCCAAGCTGATCGAATTGGGGCAAGACCCCACGAATTATACCGACACGGTTACAGCTCTCGAAAAGGTGGGGCATTTCCTCGATGAGGAGAATGAGCATCGCTTCCGTCATTTCAAAAACGAAGGCTATACTAACCATGAGATTTCACCACTTATTCAAGACAATCTCGATGTGAAGAAAATCATCGAGCGTGCGAGTAAGGATTGGGATGGTGGATATGCTATGGCAGGCATCTTGGGGCATGGCGATGCATTCGTAACCCGCGACCCTTGGGGCATTCGCCCTGCCAACTACTATATTGATGATGAAGTGGTGGTGGTGGCTTCCGAGCGTGCTGTGATTCAGACAGTGATGGATGTCAATGCCGAAGATGTGCACCAGATTAAGCCCGGCGAAGCACTGATTGTGAAGAAAGATGGCAGTGTGTCATTTGAAATGGTTCGTGTGCCACAAGAACGTCGTTCGTGCTCTTTCGAGCGCATTTACTTCTCGCGTGGAAGCGATGTTGAAATCTATCAAGAACGCAAGAGTCTTGGTCGATTGCTTGCGCCCACCATCATGGAGAAAATCAATGGCGACATTAAGAATACGGTATTCTCATTTATCCCAAACACCTCGGAAACGGCTTTCTATGGCATGGTGAATGGCATCAGCGACCTCCTTGTGAGCTGGAAGAAAGACCAAATTAGGTCGAAAAACGGACATCTGACGGATGAAGATATTGAGGAAATCATTTCGGTAGAACCTCGGATTGAAAAACTAGCCATCAAGGATGCCAAGCTCCGCACCTTTATTGCCGACGATGCTAGTCGTGATGATTTGGTGGCGCACGTCTATGATGTTACTTATGGCGTGATTCAGAAAGATAAAGACACGCTGGTCATTATTGATGACTCGATTGTGCGTGGCACAACTTTAAAAAATAGCATCCTTCGCATCCTCGACAGGTTAAATCCGAAGCGCATCATTGTGGTTTCTTCTGCTCCGCAGATTCGATATCCTGATTGCTATGGTATCGACATGGCTGAGCTGAACCGCTTTGCGGCATTCGACGCTGCGATTGCCTTACTCAAAGAAAACAACATGGCGCACATCATTGATGAGGTGTATGCCAAATGCAAGGAGCAGGAAAACTTGCCGAAGGAAGATGTGGTCAATTATGTGAAAGATATTTATCGCCCGTTCACTGCTGAGCAAATATCAGATAAAATAGCCGAGCAATTGAAGCCCGAAGGATGCAAGGCGCAGATTGATATTGTGTATCAGACTATCGAGAACCTCCATGTTGCCTGTCCGAATGACACGGGCGACTGGTATTTCTCGGGGGATTATCCCACACCCGGCGGAAATAAGGTGGTGAATAAGTCCTACATCAATTTCTATGAGGGAAACAGCGGACGAGCTTATTAGGATTTAGTGCTTGGCGATTAAAACGTTCCGAAAAATCAAAATATTTTGATTTTTCGGAACGTTTTGGTTTTTGAAAGGAAAGATTTCCTCTTGTGGGGGAGTTGGATTTATTGATGCAGCGACTTTGCAAAGACCAAATTTTCTTTATTTTTGCCTAGTAGTTTTTTGTATCCAATAAAGCCTTAGTCATGAAAAAACGCATACTGATTCCAATAGCCATTTTGCTAGTCGCCCTTGTGGTGTCTGCCATTTATATTAATCCTCTTCTGCCAATCATCACTGGATATGCTGCCAAAAACTTAGCCTCGGGAGTTTTTGTGAGTCATCGGACACAGCAGGAAATGGAGGATGAGGATTTGAATTTCTCATTTATTCGATTCACTCGAAATAAAATCGACTATAAGCAAAAAACGGTTACTTCGAGTTTTCTTTGGGGCAAATCAAAGGCTATTTATATTGATGATTTTGGCTGTACTTTGCTGAATGATTTTAGCGAAGAAGAAGTGTTGGCTCGCCCATATCCTTCGTGGAATTATCCCGCCTATGACGCCAATAATGTGTTTTGGCCCATGGGGAATATTCTGGAGGATAGCATTCCCTCGGGGATTGACCAAAATCGCTTAAGTGCCATCACGGAAGATATCTTCTCCGACAATCCGCTTTATCGAGGTACTTTTGGCTTTATGGCAGTCTATCAAGGGCAGATTATTGCGGAAAGGTATCGTTCGGATTTCTCAATGCACACTCGCTTTCTTAGCTGGTCGATGGCAAAGAGTATCACCAATGCGCTTGTGGGAGTCAGAGTGAGAGAGGGTAAACTCGACAAGCGAGAACCGCTCGCTATTGAGGGGGTTGCTAAGGAAATCACGCTGAATGATTTGTTGCATATGAACTCGGGGCTGGAGTGGAATGAAAACTATGGTAACCAATCGGATGTAACCCTCATGCTGCACACGGTGGGCGATATGGGGCGATATACTTGGAATCGCTCAGAGAAATACCAGGCTGGGCAACACTGGTATTATTCTTCGGGCTCAACCAATGCCGCATGCTTGGCATTGCGACAATCATTCGACAATGACACCGACTATTGGCGGTTTCCTAAGGATTGGTTGTTTGATAAGATTGGCATGCAATCAGCGGTCTTTGAGCTTGACGCTTCGGGTACTTTTGTAGGGTCGTCTTATGTCTATGCCACACTGCGTGATTATGCTCGCTTTGGCTTGCTTTATCTTCGAGAAGGGGAGTGGCTAGGCGAGCAAATCTTGCCGAAAAAATGGGTGAACTATACCAAGATGGTTGCCGAGGGCTCCGATGGGAAATATGGTTCTTCGTTTTGGCTCAATGCCGATGGCTCAATGCCCGACACTCCCACCGATGCGCTCCTGTGCAAGGGGCATGATGGGCAATTTATTGTCATTCTGCCTTCGCAGGATTTGGTGCTTGTGCGAACGGGATACTCGCCTAAAGGGAAGTTCGACCTCAACCAGATGATTAAACAAGTGCTCACTTGCTTGCCTAAGTGAAGTGAAGATTCAGACGATGCGCACTGTGTCGCCATTAAATTCGATGATATCACCTTTCACTAGCTTGGCGCGCTTGCGCGTTTCCACTTCGCCATTGCGAAGGACATATCCCTCATCGACCACGTTTTTAGCCATGCCGCCCGATTCCACTAGGCGTAGAGTTTTGAGCAATTTAATCAGCTCGATATATTCTGTTTGTAGTTTAAATTCCATGAAATTAGGGGTTAGGGTTAAGCAGAAACATTCTCAATTCTCCACTTTCAATTCTCCATTAATTCAGCCCAGGATAAAAGGCGTCTTCAAAATGTTCTAAGCGATAAGTGCCACGATTCATCACCACGGTGATGACATCGAAGCGAGTGTCGAGCGAACTATTATTTATCTTGATATAGGCATCGGCGGCGTTGATGAGGTGGTTCATCTTTTGGCGTGTGATAGCTTCGCTCGGATGTCCGAACTGCACTCCAGAGCGTGTTTTCACCTCGATGATGACAAGCTCATCTTTGTCGCGCGCAATCAAATCGACTTCCAAATGGTGGTGCCGCCAATTGCGCTCAAGGATTGTATATCCTAATTTGAGGAGATGCTTTTCCGCCATGTCCTCGCCGATTTCGCCAAGTTCTTTTTGAGTTGTTGCCACGCTGTTATTTTTCTTTTGCAATCACGGTGCCGGGCTTGAAATATTTTTTCAAACTATCCGAAGAACACACGATGGACTCGGCACGGTCGAGCACTTGGTCGCTTTTCATCGAGGAAATGATTGCCCCTCGTTGATAGTAATAGCGGGTAACAATTTCATCGCACAAAATCATTTTATTGTCCTCCTCAAAATCTTGTAAATCCTTTTGGAGCTCGTGTGCCACTTGCTGGCGCAAGGCGTCGAATTGTGAAGTGGCTCGCTCGTAATACTTCTCTTCTTTAGCGATTTTCTCTAGCTTGTTGAGTGCTTTTTCGGTTTCTGATTCATAGTCGAAATCTTTATCGGCGATAAACTGACAGAAGTCGGCATAAATAGCATCGCTGATTTCAAAGTCTTCGGCAGGAGCAATCTCCTTGTTTTCATAATAGAACTTGGTGGCATAGTCGAAGAATAGATAATCACGCACAAGGTTGAAAGTAAAGCTGCTGCCTATGGGCAGGCTGACTTTCACATCGGGGGTGATGCCCCCGCCGTCATATACTTTTCGTCCGTTGCTAGTGGTAAATTCCGAAATGAGCGAGTCGGGCACTAGTCCTACGCTGCCATCCTCATTGCGATTAGAATAGTCGAGCGCTTGAATGCATCGACCACTAGGCACATGATATTTGGCAGTGGTAAGTTTCAGCTTTGCGTTATAGCTCAAATCACGTGTTGCCTGCACCAATCCTTTTCCGAAGGTGCGAGAGCCAATCACCACCGCACGGTCGAGGTCTTGCAAAGCTCCCGACACAATCTCGGATGCTGATGCCGAGCCTCTATTCACCAACACCGCTAGAGGGATATCGAGGTCGATAGGCTCTTCGGTGGTGAGGTATTCTTGATCCCATTGCTCGGCTTTGCTTTTAGTGTAAACCACCTTTGTGCCCTTGGGCACAAAAGCGCTGACAATGGTTACTGCTTCGTTGAGCAATCCGCCCGGATTATTGCGCAAATCAATGATGAGCGAGGTCGCTCCGTCTTTATCTTTGAGCTCTTTGATAATTTTGCGGATTTCACTGCCGCAGCCAGCGGTGAAGCTTGTCAGTTGCAAATATCCCACTTGATTATCGAGCATGCCATAATAGGGCACAGCGTCGATTTGTATTTTCTCGCGCACCACATCAATGCTAAGAGGTTTCTTCACGCCATAGCGCTTCACTTTCACATTGACCACCTCGTTGCTCGTGCCTCGGAGCAGGTCGCTCACATCCGACACCGACATTCCTTTGGTTGATTTCCCTCCAACTTCCACAAAGACATCGCCCGCACGAAGACCCGCCTTGTCGGCTGGGAATCCTTGATAGGGTTCCGACACCATGACCTCATCGCCGTGGATGCCAATCATTGCTCCCACGCCTGCATATTCGCCAGTGGTCATAAAGGTGAAGTCGTCCATTTCTTCTTCGGGAATGAAAGTAGTGTAGGGGTCGAGCGATTTAAGCATTTCATCCACACCTTTGCGCATCATTTTATTCACTTCAATATCATCCACATAAAACACATTGAGCTCACGCACGAGCGAGTAGAAGATATCGAGGTTTTTGTCGATGGAAAACATTTTATCGTCGCGGCTATATCCAGCAAAAACGAGCGATAGGCACAGAATAGCTGCGCTAGAGAATAAATAAATTCGTGTATTTACGGGCTTCATCTTTATTAATAAGGGGTATGTTTATACGTATTAGGGGAGCAAATGTAGGAAAAAAAGAGCTAAAACAGGGTTGTTTTAGCTCGTCTTCTTTGAAAATAAGTCTTTCCCCACTTCAAATAGGGCGTGGGCATAGTTTTTTATTTTAGAACCATAGCTGCTTGAAAGTCCATCAATCCCTAGCTGACCCAAAGCGGTAATCCATCGCAGATTGTTGTGCTTGGTTTTTCGCAGAATAATGCCCGAGATGAATGAAGAGACCACGGGCATGAGGGAGCTAAATAAATCTTTATGCGCTTGTTTATTGGTAAGCAGACTGTGCACCGCTCTTTGAATGAAGCTGCCATTTTGAAAATCAGTAAGCGCTTCTTTCGCCATGCCAGTAAGCTCTTGGCGCTGTTTTGATTGCTCGACTTCAAGCTGCATGATGCGCTGGCGAAGCCGTTTTTGTGTTTCGGTGCTCATGGTTTGTCCTCCTCTTTCTCGTTCATCACCGCCATGATGATAGCATCCATGATGGGCGACTTAATAAAGCGCTCACGGGTGAGCACTAGAATAACTCCAAGCACGAGATAAAAGCCCGTTACAATCAGAAAGCCAGTAGCATTACCCAATTCTGTGAGCTCGCCAATGAGATAGGCAATCCCCATGTTGAGGGTGAAGAAGCACAACAGTGCCACTATGATAATAGGCAGCCACGAAGCTACATTAGATAAGACTTCCGATGTCTTATCTAATGTTTTTAGCTTGATGATTTCTGCCGTCGTTTTTCCGTAGTCCTTACCTTTGTCGATAAGTTCGTCGAAAAATTCGTCTGGATTCTCCATAAAAAGGGCTTGATGTTAGGCTTTGGCTTCGACAGGAGCTTCTTCCACCACTTCAGCTTCTTCTACTGTGTTTCCTGCATCTTGCACCTTTTGCTGAAATGATTTCTGAGCCTCTTGTAGTTTTGACTTTAAATTATCGACTTGACCTTGGAGACTTCCCACCAAATCATCTACCGTGTCCTTGAGATCTTCCAAGGTTTCACCGCCTTTGTCCACAATTTTGCGACGAGTTTCCGAACCTTTGTCGGGCGCAAGAAGGATGCCCAACACTGCTCCAGCGGCTAAGCCTGCCAAAGCGCCGAGGATGACTTTATTTGTACTCATAATAGTATTGTTTTAGAGTGAAACAATTAATTTCTTTGATAAAGATACAGAGAAGTTGGCAATTAGGTTCACTTTTGCCTGTGAATATTTATTAATAGACGCATTTGCTGAGTCAATAATGCAAAAAAAATCCGCAGCAAAGTGCGGATTTAAAGGTTATTGTCGGATGACGATAAAATTCGCCCTCGATATAGGCTAAACAGTTACTAAGCTGTTTTCGCTGCCAAATTCATTGGCTTCTTGACCGTCGGCTTCGGGCTCGTTATACCATTCTCCGTCGATATAATATCTAAAGCCATAGGTTTGTCCTTGCTCCAATTCCACCACCGCAGAATATTCGCCACTCTTTAAGGCTTTCATTGGAGTCGCAATGATATCCCAATCATTGAAGTCTCCCACAACAGTTATTGATTCGGCATCTCCTGCCATTTCCTTGCTAATCCTAAAAGTTACTTTTGTGATTGGCTTCGATTTTAGTACTTGTTTCTTTAGACTCATGACCTCGTTTTTTTGAATTGAATAAAATACAGTTAGTAAAATAATTAGGTGCAAGATATGTATATTTTAGTTGCCATTTTCGTTTTTTGTCGAAAAAAAGAGAGAATACACTTAAAAATAGCGCTTTGTTTGAGAATATTTAAAATACAGCTGCTTTTGTCGAGTAGCTCAGACGCTATCAGGCTTGCTCGGTGGCATGCAAAATGCTTTTTTCTTCGAATATAGTTTTGTGGATGACCTCAAAAACCAAGTATAAAACCCTAGTGAGAAATAGCGAGGAGGGATTAGAATCAAATGAAAAATGACTTTAGAGACTATTTTTAGTTCATTTTTATTTGTTACCTCAATATTAATTCTTACTTTTAGACCATCAAAAAGAAACTATGGAAACATTAAAACTGATAAAGAATGACCCTTGGTTGGAGGACTACTCCAAAGCGATAACTAATCGCTATCAGCGAGCGCAAGAGGTGGAACAAGATTTATGCGGCGATAAGTCATTGATTGACTATGCCAACGGACATAATTATTACGGCTTGCATGCCACCCCTGAGGGCTGGGTGGTGAGAGATTGGGCACCCAATGCACGTACTATATATATAGTAGGAACTTTCAATGATTGGAAAGAATCGGAGGACTATGCGCTGAAGCCTATCGGCAATGGCGTGTGGGAACTTCAGCTTCAGAAAAAACAATTGAAGCACCTCGACCTCTATGCCTTTTCGATGCACTGGGAGGGCGGTCATGACATGCGGGTGCCAGCGTGGGCGCAACGTGTGGTGCAAGACCCCGAAACGTATATCTTCAACGCCCAAGTGTGGCAACCCAAGACACCTTATGCGTGGCAACTGCCCAATTTCCAACCTTCCGCCGAAGCACCGCTCATCTATGAGTGCCACATCGGCATGGCTGGCGAATCAGAAATGGTGCACTCCTTCGAGGAATTTCGCACCGAGCGACTGCCCCACATCAAGGAGATGGGATATAATGTGATTCAGCTCATGGCAATCCCCGAGCACCCTTATTATGGGAGCTTCGGATATCATGTGTCGAGTTTCTTTGCCGCCTCTTCGCGCTTCGGAACACCCGAGGAACTCAAGCATCTGATTGATGATGCTCACCAAATGGGCATTGCGGTGATTATGGATTTGGTGCACTCGCATGCGGTGCGCAATGAGCGTGAGGGATTAGGAAAATATGACGGCACACGCCATCAATTCTTCCACGGAGGGGCGAAAGGCGAGCACCCAGCGTGGGACTCGTTTTGCTTCAACTATGGAAAATATGAGGTGCTGCATTTCTTGCTCTCGAATATAAAATATTGGCTGACGGAATATCATTTCGATGGTTTCCGATTTGATGGCGTAACGAGTATGCTTTATTTCGACCACGGATTGGGCAAAGCATTCACGGGCTATGGCGACTATTATAATGCAAATGTCGATAACGAAGCTTTGACGTATTTCTATCTGGCGAATAAACTCATCCACAGCATCAAGCCGCATGCGCTCTCGATTGCCGAGGAAATGAGCGGCATGCCCGGACTGGCATGCCCGATTGAAGATGGCGGATTGGGGTTCGACTATCGCATGGCGATGGGTGTGCCCGACAATTGGATTAAGCTCATCAAAGAGAAAAACGATGAACATTGGGAAGTGGGGCATATCTTCTATGAACTCACCTCGAAGCGCATGGACGAAAAGGTGGTGAGCTATGCCGAAAGTCATGACCAAGCTCTGGTGGGCGATAAGACTATCATCTTCCGCTTGATTGATAAGGAGATGTATTTCAGCATGCGCAAAGATCAGCCCAATATGACGGTGGAGCGTGGCATGGCGTTGCACAAGATGATTCGGCTCATCACAGCCTCAACGGCTGGCGGTGCTTATCTCACTTTCATGGGCAATGAGTTTGGGCATCCCGAGTGGATTGACTTCCCCCGCGAGGGCAACGGCTGGAGATATGCCCACGCTCGAAGAATTTGGAGTCTGATTGACGACCACGATTTGCGCTTCCACTTGCTGAATGATTTCGAAAGGGAGATGATTCATTGGTTGCGCGATAATCAGTTGCTGAACGTCCCCGAGGTCTATTGCCGCTTTGAAAACAAAGGCGACCAAGTGATTGCCATCGAGCGAGGCGGCTATCTGCTGGTGTTCAACTTCAACCCCACGCAATCCTTCACCGGCTATGGCATCCCCCTCGACAAAAGCGAGTGGGCAGTGATTTTCGACAGCGATGAAGAACGTTTCGGCGGTCAAGCCCGCATTGCCCACATGAAGCACCAAACGACATATGACAAGAATAGCGAAACGAATTATTTAGATTTGTATCTGCCTGCGAGAACGGTGCAGGTGTTATTAAGATTAAAGCCCTAACGGGCTAGCAGGGATGTTGTAGATTTGGGCTATTAAGATTAAAGCCCTAACGGGCTAACAAAAAAAAGAATAATGAAACAAGATAGCCCATAGGGCTTTAATCTTAATAGAATAATGAAACAAGATAGCCCATAGGGCTTCAATCTTAATAGGATAATGAAAAAAGATAGCCCATAGGGCTTTAATCTCAATAGAATAATAAAACAAGATAGCCCATAGGGCTTCAATCTTAATAGAATAATGAAACAAGATAGCCCATAGGGCTTTAATCTCAATAGAATAATGAAACAAGATAGCCCATAGGGCTTCAATCTTAATAGAATAATGAAACAAGATAGCCCATAGGGCTTCAATACTAAAATGATAAATGAATAGATATTACACCCCCGTAGAAATACCTCGGCTGCATGTAACCATCGACTATCAATCGCGATTGATGTTCATGGGGTCGTGCTTTGCTGATAGCATCGGGGGAAAGTTTGAGGAGTTGAAGTTTTCGAGCGAGGTGAACCCTTTTGGGGTGTTGTTTAATCCGCTGTCGGTGGCGAAGGCATTGCGCCATGCCATGGCGGCGAGGGAATTTGAAGAGAAAGATTTGTTTGTGCAGCACGGACTGTATAAGAGTTTCGACTTCCATAGTCAGTTTGCGCACGCCGAGGCTTCCGAAGCCCTCGAACGAATGAATGATGCGGTGATGCGAGCTCACAATCAGCTGAAAGATGCTGATGTGTTGTTCATCACTTTCGGCACGGCGTGGGTCTATGAGCTGGCGGAGAGTGGCGAAGTGGTGGCGAATTGCCACAAGCAAATCGGTGATTTCTTCACCCGAAGACGTTTGAAGGTGGCGGAGATTGTGAGCACATGGGAGAAGCTTCTGGCGGAACTGAAAGCGTTTAATCCCACGTTGCAAGTGATTTTCACCGTAAGCCCGATTCGCCATTGGAAGGATGGGGCGCACGGCAATCAGCTGAGCAAATCGACTTTGCTCTTGGCAGTGGACGAGTTGCAGCATGTGCAAGGGCGGAGTTACTTCCCGTCCTATGAATTGGTGATGGATGAATTGCGTGATTATCGGTTTTATGCTGCCGACATGCTGCACTTGAGCGAGCTGGCGGTGAATCATATTTGGGAAAAGGTGCAGAAGTCGCTCATCAACCCCTCGGTGTGGCTCTTCATGCAGCGAGTGGCGAGATTGAATCAGGCGGTGCAACATCGGATTTTCAATCCGAAGAGTGAGGAAGCTGCCAAGTTTGTGGCAGCCAATCAAAAGTTGATTGCTGAATTGGAAGCTGAGTTTCCGAAGATTGATTTTAAGAAAGAGAAAATATATTTTGAACATATACAATAATAAATAACCCACAATAACGGAAGAACATATGGAAAGTTTGTCTTTTAATAAAGAACAATTGGTGAACCTCGACCAGTCGCTGAATGCCGAGCTGATACGCTCGAATCAGGCTGGGTGCTATTATAGCACGACCATCTCGGGGTGCAACACCCGCAAGTATCATGGCTTGCTGATTGCTCCCGCACCTCGCCGAGGCAATGCAAAGCATGTGTTGCTGAGCAGCCTTGATGAAACGGTCATTCAGCGTGGTGCAGCTTTCAACCTCGGTCTGCACAAATATGAAGGTGAGCACTTCGAGCCTAATGGGCACAAATATCTCCGCTCGATGGAGGTGGCGGAAACCACCAAATCGGTCTATCGTGTCGGCGGAGTGGTGCTCACACGCGAGCGCATGCTTTCGCAAAACAGCGAGCAGGTGCTGGTGAAATACACCTTGGAGGAAGCACACTCGGAAACAACACTTCGCTTCAAACCTTTCTTGGCATTCCGAAACATTCATGATTTATCGTATCAGAATGGCGAAGCTTCATTTGCCCACACGCCCATCGACAATGGGGTGATGTGCAAACTCTATGAGGATTGCCCAGAACTCTACATGCAGTTTTCAAAGCCAGTGGAGTTTGTGCCGCAAGGAAACTGGTATAATAAAATCGAATACACCAAAGAAAAAGACCGTGGCTTCGACTTCCTCGAAGACCAGATGGTGCCCGGCTATTTTGAAGTGCCAATTAAGAAAGGCGAGAGCATTATCTTTTCGGCTTCCACCCAAAAGATTGAACCCAACGGGCTGAAGATTAAGTGGGGAAAGGAGCAATCGTTGATTGCGAAGAATGAAAGCTATGAAGACCTCTTGCAATATAATGCGCAGCAATTCTTGCAGCGACATGGCGAGCAGCTTGACATCATTGCGGGCTATCCTTGGTATGGCTATCTCACTCGCCACGCCTTTATTGCCCTGCCGGGCTTGCTTTCGCCAATTGATGATGCGGCAGACTATGAAGCGGTGCTCGACACGCAAGTGGCTCGCTTGAAGAACGGTCTGTTCCCCATTGATGCTAGTGTGTTTAATCCAAACTATGCTTCGCTTGATATTTCGCTGTGGTTTGTTCATGCTCTCCAAGCCTATGGCGCAGCGCATGCCGATAAATCGAAATATCTGTGGAAGAAATATGGCGCAGCGATTAAGGAAATCCTCACCGCCTACCGCTATGGCACCGACTATGGCATTCAGATGCACGATGATGGATTGGTGAGCAGCAACTACACCAAAGAGCCGATGAGCTGGATGAACTCGGTGGTGGACGGCAAACCTTGTGTGAAGCGCATGGAGTGTCTGGTGGAGGTGAATGCGCTGTGGTATAACGCCCTTGCCTATGCCCTCGAACTGGCTTTCGCAGCTAAAGATGATGAATTTGTGAATCAATATGCCGCACTCAAAGAGCAGGTGGGCGAATCGTTCTTGCGCATCTTCTGGAGCGAGGAAGATAAAATCCTTGCCGATGGTGCAAGCTATCTGCAACGAGATTGGTCGGTGCGCCCCAACATGGTGATTGCAGCGGCAATGCCCTACACACCACTCAGCAAAGAGCAACAAAAAGAAGTGCTTGGCGTGGCGAAACGTGTGCTGCTCACTCCTCGTGGCTTGCGAAGCCTTAGCCCCGAGCAGCATGAATATCGTGGTTTTGTGCCGGGAAGTGCCACTGCCGAGCGTGAGCTGATTATCCACCGAGGAGCAGCTTGGCCATGGCTGGTGCAGTTCTTCGTGGAAGGATACCTCAGAGTGCACCAACGAAGTGGCGTGAACTTTGTGAAGCGCATGGTGGGTGAATTTGAATCGAGCATGGCTGAGCATGGCGTGGGCACAATCTCCGAGATGTATAACGGAAACCCTCCGCACTTGGCTAAAGGAGCGGTGTCGTTTGCGAGCAGTGTGGCTTCGGTGCTCAAATCGGTGCGATTGATTGCAAAATATGAAGAAGACGTGTAACCCTTAATAACTAAAACTAAATGAGAGTACTAATGTTTGGGTGGGAGTTCCCACCACATATATCAGGAGGACTAGGCACAGCGTGCTATGGACTAACTAAAGGGTTGGCAGCGTGCGAGGATGTCGATGTGCTTTTCGTTGTGCCAAAGGCGCATGGCGATGAAGACCAGTCGTCGATGCAGCTCATCGGAGCAAACAACACGCCTGTGGGGCAAAATAAAAACTGGTTTGAAAACGTGGAAACGGTGCCTTATGTGAACCCTTCGGAATACGACCAATTGTTTGAATCGGAATATGGACACAATCCACACATGCACCATCAGAATGGTCGCTTGTGGTTTTCGGGAACTTATGGAGCGGAATTGCACGAAGAAATTCACAAATATGCCCAAGTGGCGAAAGTGATTGCGCGCGACAATGAGTTTGATTTGATTCACGCCCACGACTGGCTCGCCTATCCAGCGGGCATCGCAGCCAAGCAAATGAGCGGCAAGCCGCTGGTCATTCATGTGCACGCCACCGACTTCGACCGAAGCGGCGGCAGTGTGAACCCGAAAGTCTTCGCCATTGAAAAATGGGGCATGGAGCATGCCGACCAAATCATCACGGTGAGTAATCTCACGCGCAATATTGTGGTGAATAAATATGGTATCGACCCACGCAAAGTAACCACGGTGTATAATGCGGTGGAACCGGTGGTGGAAAAAGAATCCACGGTGAAGAAAGGTGTGGACGAGAAGATTGTAACCTTCTTAGGTCGCATCACCATGCAAAAAGGACCTGAATACTTTGTGGAAGCTGCCAAGATGGTGCTCGACCGCATGGAGAATGTCCGCTTTGTGATGGCTGGCAATGGCGATATGATGGATGCTATGATTCGCCGTGCCACCGAACTCAAAATCAGCGATAAGTTCAACTTCACTGGCTTCTTGAAAGGCGATGATGTGTTCAACATGTTCCGCCAAAGCGATGTGTTTGTCATGCCTTCGGTGTCAGAACCTTTCGGCATTGTGCCGCTCGAAGCGATGCAGACCAATGTGCCAGTCATTATCTCCTATCAATCGGGCTGTGCCGAAATCTTGGAGCATGCGCTGAAGGTCGATTATTGGGACACCACCGCCATGGCGAATGCCATTTATGGCGTGTTGAAATATCCTGTCCTTTGGAAGCATTTGCGAGAAGAAGGCAAACGAGAAGTCGATGGCATTGTATGGAAAGATTCAGCCGCCAACGTGAGAGAAGTATATTTAAAAGCATTACACAACAGATAAACCCCACACGATTATGAAAGCAATATGTATTAATTTGCAAGCACACCAACCATTCCGCTTCCGCAAATACCGATTCTTCGACATTGGCAACGACCATTATTACTATGATGACTTCGCCAATGAAACCACCATGCAGAAAGCTGCTGCGGCTACCTATCTGCCCACCAATAAAATCTTATTGGAACTCTTGAAGCGTGATGACCTCGACTTCAAAGTGAACCTCACCCTTTCGGGCTTAGCCATTGAGCAATTTGAAATGTATGCGCCCGAGGTGCTCGATTCATTCAAAGAAATGGCAGCCACCGGTAAGGTCGAGTTTATGGCAACGCCTTATTCTTATTCGATTTCATCGATTAAGAACATCGAGCTTTTCAAACGAGAAGTGGCGAAACAATGCGACTTAATCAACATGCACTTCGGTCAACGCCCAAAAGTGCTCAGCAACACCGAGCTGATTTTCTCTGATGATATTGCACTTGCAGCCACCGAAATGGGCTTCGAGGGCGTGCTCACCGAAGGCGCAAAACACGTGCTGGGTTGGAAGTCGCCAAACTACTTATATAATAGTGCCGAAAGTCCGAACCTAAAACTGCTCACTCGTCATTTCCAATTGTGCGACGACCTTTCGTTCCGTTTCTCTAATCAGCAATGGAGCGAATATCCGCTCACGGCTGAAAAATATGTGAGCTGGATGTGTGGAAATCCCAAAGATGAAGTGATAAACTTATTCTTGGGCTATGAAGTTTTTGGCGGTTTTCATAAGGAAGAAACAGGCATCTTCGACTTCCTGAAAGCACTCCCCGAAATGGTGAAACTTCATTCGGACTTTCAATTTGCCACGGTTTCCGAAGCAATGAGCGGGCTTACGTCGAAGGCTAGTTTGAGTGTGCCAAACCCTATTTCATGGTCGAATGAAGAGCGCGACCTTTCGATATGGCTTGGCAATTCTCTTCAGAATGAAGCGAGCGACAAGCTGCTGAAGCTAGAGCAGCGCATGACTCGTGTGAAAGATTACGGATTGAACAGAGATTGGAGCAGCTTGCTAGCGTGCAATCACCTCTATTTGATGGGGAAAATGTTTTATGTGAAGCTCAATCCGCACTTGCCTTATCACGGATTTGACAGCCCCTATGAAGCGTTCATCAACTATATGAACATCCTGAGTGATTTTGAAACTCGCCTCAATATTATCGCTCCCGAAAATAAGAAAGATGAGGAAATCGACTTGCTCAACAAGATTCTCGGCGATAAGGAGCATGAGATTGAGAAGTGCAAGAAAGAAATAAGTAGGTTGAAGAAGAAAATAGCAACAAGCAAGAAATAACCCTACTAATTCAGATAAAAATGCGCCATGAGCTAAGTTCATGGCGCATTTTTTTATGCCAAAACGAGGAAGTTTCGCAAATAAAATACATCTTTGTAATTCATCTAATTGATAACGAATAATGATTAAACAACTTAATTTCAAAAAAGGCGGACTTCCGATGTTGATGTTTGCCGTAGTCGCATTGTTTTGCCAATGCACAGCTCCCGCAAGCAAAAATATCGCTTTCCATGCCGAAAAGATTGATGCGGTGGTGGATGGAAATATTCTCACAGGGGCATCAGTGCTTAATGATAGCGACCTATTTGTGTGGGGCGGAAGTGTGGTGAAGGGCAAAGATGGCAAGTATCATATGCTCTATTCCACTTGGGGGTGCGATGAGTCGGCACCGACTTTCACCGAGTCGTGGGTGCTCAATTCGCAAGTGGGCTATGCGGTGTCTGACTATCCCGACCGTGATTTCAAGTTTCAGAAAATAGTGCTCACAGGGCGAGCTTTGCAAGGCGAGCCCGAGGCGTGGGATGCACAGATGATGCACAATCCGCACCTGAAAATGTTTGACGGCAAATACTATTTATATTATGTGAGTGGAAAAGACCCCGGGGAGCAAGCACCGGGCTCGCCGGGCGAGAAGCTGAGCATGCGCAACCGAGTGCAGCAAAGTCAGCAAATCGGAGTGATTGCTTTCGATAGCTTCGAGGACTTGATGGCGGGAAAGATTGAGCGACCAAGCCAGCCGCTCTTGTCGCCTCGCACTCGAGTGAAGCCCGACAATATTGTCAATCCTTCGCCCGAAGGCACTCAGGCGAAGCCTGATAATATCATTGTGGTGAACCCCTCGGTGGTCTATCGCCCGAGCGATAAGAAATATCTCTTGTATTTCAAGGGGAATTTATACGACCCTCGTTGGCGTGGGGTGCATGGGGTGGCTATTTCCGACTCGCCCATGGGTCCTTTCACTCCGCTTGATGATATTATCTTTGATATCCGCATGGATGATGGACGCATTGCTTCGGCAGAAGACCCCTATGTGTGGTATCACAACTCGCAAAAGAAGTTTTATGCGGTTTTCAAGGACTTTTCAGGGAAAATCACTGGGCAAGAGCCCGGCTTGGCAATCCTAGAGTCGGTTGATGGCATTCAGTGGGATAAGCCTGCGCAGCCGTTTTTCATGAAAAAGCAAGTGGAGCTTGCTAATGGCGAAACGATAAAGGTCAATCGCTTAGAGCGTCCTCAATTGCTCATCAACGAGAAGGGCGACCCAGAAGTGCTTTATGCGGCATGCGCTATAATCAATGTCAATCCAACGGGCAAAGGCGAGTCTTTCAATGTGCATATTCCGCTGCGAGTGGAGAAATATTAATTGAAGGGGACTTCTAAAAATTAGTTTTTTGGGGGAAGCTGCCAAATGCGACTGTTGTTCATTTTGTTTTCTGAGGGCATCTTTTGCACTAATCTTTTAAACCATAGCTCGCTATGATTTGGCAAGATTAGCCCAAAATCTATCCCTCATAAAATCAAAATGAACTAACAGCTAATTTTTAGAAGTCCCCTGAAGAATTTCAGCCAAAAAAAGAGGGTGTGTCATTTCTGGCACACCCTCTTTTGCTGCAATCACTTGTCAAATAAACAAGTTGTGATTTGCCGTTTCGGCTTTCTCTAGATAGTTTGCCACGCCACCGATTTGCACGCCCTCGATGAGTTCTTCGGCTGAAACACCCATCACATCCATCGACATTTGGCAGGCAATAAACGTAACGCCTGCGGCTTGGGCTTGCGCCATCATGCTTTCGAGGCTATCGACATGCAGGGCATGCATGCGCTTGCGCATCATGTATTTGCCCAGTCCGCCGAAACTCATTTTTGAAAGATTGAGCTTTTTGCTTGAGCTCGCCATCATCATCGAAAACATCCGCCCCATGAAATCTTTTTTCACCTTGGGCTTATTGGTTTTCTTCAGCGCATTGAGCCCCCAGAAAGTGAAAAACATCGTTACTTTCTTTCCCATCGAGGCGGCGCCATTGGCGATGACAAAGGAAGCGAGCATTTTGTCGAGGTCGTCGGAAAACACCACAATGGTTTTGTCTTTATCGGTTGAGGAGCAGCAATTTTCTTCGGAAATAGGAGCTATTGTGCCGCCTTTTCTGATTTGCGCCACAATCACGCCGTCTTTCTTTTCCACGCCGAGCAACTCATTTTTAGTCATGTGGCACCACGACGCCACGTCGTTATAAAATCCCGCATCCGAAGCTTTCACTTCGAGCACTTCGCCTTCGAGCATTCCGCTAGTGGCTTCTTTCAGCTTGATGATAGGACCCGGGCACTGCATGCCGCAGGCGTTGAGGGTTTTATTGACGACAATTGATTTACTCATTAGACTTTTTTTTTGTGCTTGTGCCATGTGGTTCTCTTGGTTTTTGATATAGAGTTTATAGGAATCATATCCCCCTTGGAGGTTGAACACCTCGCTCACACCCAATTGCATCAGCATCCGACTAGCCACATAGCCACGCATGCCCGCCTTGCAATAAAGATAGATGGTCTTGTCGGTTGGGATTTCGCTTATTCGGGTTCTGATTTCATCCACAGGGATATTCACTGCCCCCTCAATTGCGCCGAGCTGAAACTCTTGCGGTGTGCGCACATCGAGCACAAACACCTCAGCAGCTCGATTTTTCATTTCATCGAGATTGATCACTTTCACTAATCCGTCCATAATGTTTTCGGCGTTAAATGCCACTTGGTTTACAGGGTCTTTTGCCGAAGAATAAGGCGGCGCATAGGCTTGCTCTATTTCTTGCAAATCATAGATTGTGGCACTCAGTCCGATGGCTGTGGCAATCATGTCGATGCGCTTGTCCACTCCCTTAGCGCCCACGGCTTGCGCTCCGAGCACTTCGCCATCGGGGGTGAAGACTATTTTCAGAAGCATTTGCGCAGCACCGGGGTAATAGCCCGCATGCGAACCGATGCGGATGGTCGAGCTGAGATGCTCAATTCCGGCTTGTTGAGCCGCTTTTTCTGAAAGCCCCGTTACAGCGGCGGTGAGGTCAAACACCTTAGCGATAGCCGTTCCGATAGCTCCTTTGAATTTCGCCTCTTTGTTTTTCACCAGATAATTTGCCAATATTCGAGCTTGCTTATTGGCAGGACCCGCCAAGAAGAAGGGCTGCATCTTGCCTGTGAGTCTATTGGTTGAAAGCACGGCATCGCCAAGGGCATAGATGTCGGGCACCGATGTTTCTAAATGCTCATTCACCAGAATCATGCCTCGCTCATTGGTTTCCACGCCAGCCGTTTTCGCTAGTGCGCTGTCGGCTTTCACCCCGATGGAGAAAATCACCACGTCGGCAGCTAGCTCCGTGCCATCTTGCAGTTCTACTTGAATTTCTTCGGAGGGCAATTCGGTGAACTTTTTCACTGCCTGTCCTAAGTATAATCCAACTCCTTGTTGTTTGAATTGTTCATGCAATTCGATGGCTAGGTCATAGTCGATGGGGTTCATCACCTGATTTCCGGCTTCCACCACCGACACGCTCATGCCGAGCTGGTGGAGGTTTTCCGCCATCTCTAGTCCGATAAAACCAGCGCCCACCACGATAGCGGTTTTAGCCTTGCCATTGGTCACTTGCTCTTTCACTCGGTCGGTGTCGGCCACATTGCGAAGGGTCATGATTTTCGGATGCTGAATGCCGGGGATGGGCGGAATGACAGGCGAAGCCCCGGGCGAAAGGATGAGCTTGTCATAGCTTTCAGTGTAGCTTTCGCCCGTGATGCTATTCTTCACTGCCACTTCTTTTTCTGCCGCATTGATGCTCACCACTTCGTTGAACACACGCACGTCGATATTAAAACGAGCTTTGAAACTTTCGGGAGTTTGCAGCAGCAAGTTGCCCCGGTTCTTAATCACATCACCTATATAATAAGGTAGTCCGCAATTGGCATACGAGATATGTTCGCCTTTTTCAAAGATAATAATTTCTGCTTGCTCATCTAGTCGGCGCAAGCGAGCCGACACGGTAGCTCCTCCGGCTACTCCTCCAATAACTAAATACTTCATATAATAACAATTACGAATTGACAATTACGAATGCACTAACCACTAACCACTACACAATTAGCTTCCATTTTTTTGAGTTCGGCATTGAGCCCCTCATAGATTTCATTTCCGAGATGTTCTCGGTTGCATTGTTGAAATTCCTGCCAAGATTTTTCGAGCTCTAGGGCTAGTTTTTTGCCTTCTTTGGTGCAGGAAATTTCACAACGCTTGCCGAATTTCTGGCGCGAGAGATAGCCTTGGGCGACCATCTTATCGGCAAGGCGGGTGATGGTGGAGGGGTTAAGATTTAATTCTTTGGATAGTTCCACGGTGCCAATCTTGGGCTTGTTGTTTAGCAGAATCATCAGATAGGCATGGCTCGACGAAAGCCCGTGTCGTGCAAAAGCGTCATCGGCTCTGATGGTGAGCTTGTGGAGTATTCGGTTCAACCGAAAATAAAGGCATTGGTCAAATAATTCACTCATAGTTTTTGATTTTTAGATGCGGCAAAGGTAATGATTATATTTGTATGTGCAAATATCGGATGTGATTTTGGATTTTTTCAACGCAAACAGTACGCTGGTTGCGTTGAAAAGGAAGCAAAACCGACTCAACCAGTGTACTGTTTGCGATGAAAAGGAAGTAAAACCAGCTCATTTCTTTTGGGAAATGCGTTGAAAAGGAAGCAAAACCAGCTCATTTCCTGCGGGAAATGCGTTGAAAAGAAACAAATCCGACTCGTTTCCTGCGGGAAATGCGTTGAAAAATAGACATATTTTAACTTGCTGCTCGTATTTTTTGTAACGAACAGTTCATTTCGACCTTTCTCTCTTCTTTAGACTCAAATTAAATAAGATTTGTAACCCTTTCAAATTCAGCTCGTAGGAAAATATTTCAAAAAAAGTTACTCAGAAAAGTGCAAAAAGTATGTCGCAAGTATATATGTATATATGAAGGGACACAAGATTGCAATCGACCTCTTTCAAAAACGTTTTCTTATTTATTCATTTCAAAATTTATTTATTATGAGTGCAAAAACAACAGGTATTAATTGTAAAGCCCAAATTGGCGAGGTCAATAGTGTGGCGCAAGCCATCTTGGGCGAGGTGAAACTTTTAGGTGAAGATGCTAGCGAGCATCTCTTGGGCTTGCTGGCTCGTGTGGAGCTTGGTCAGCAGACTTTGAATTTGCGCATCAAGGAGGATTTGGTGCGCTCGGAATCGCGTCAGCTATTCCGCCAGATGAAGCAGGCATTCAAGGATCTGCATGTGTTTTTCGACTCTTGCTCTCGCGTGAAGAGTTTGCAGGGAAATACGACGCCCTTGTTTGCGGTGGTTAACAAGTATCGGTCGAGCATCATGGGGAGTACCAATATGATGCTGTGCAATTCCGATGTTACCTCTTTGTTGTCCGACCTATCGGCAGCCGAGATGGTGGGCTGGGTTGAGGCAACGATGTATGCAGGCACTATGCTCGACGCTTTGAAGTCGGCGCAGAGCAATTTCCTAATCAAGTATATGGAGTATCGGAATTTGCGCAAGGCGCAGATTGACCGCGGCAATGCTTCGAAGGAGCGCAAGCGGCTTGTCGAGCTTGTCAATAGAGAATTGCTTCTCTATTTAGATGCGATGGAACAAGTGGAGTCGGTGGACTATGATGCGTTTACGAACTCCGTGCGCAGCATCATCGCCAGCCGAAACACAATCATCAAGCGCCGCTTGTCGAAGTCGGGCGCAGATGTGGCAGATGCGCCAGCCGAGGTAGAGGCGTAGGGGGAATAGCAGGGGAGTGAGTGTGTAGAGTAAAAAGGGCTGAATGGCAACTTTCGGAAGAAAGGGGCTGTTTGGCTCTTTTTTTGGGAGGTGGAGTGCGATAATTTGTTTATCGAAGTTAAAAAAGAGGGTTTAGTGCATAAAATAGGGGCGTTAAGACACGGAATGTTTTTTTAAAGAAATATGTATGTATGTTTGCAGAGGTAAGATGTTAAATGCAAAAAAGGTTGCTATATGTATTCAAGTAGCAAACCTATTTTGGATTTTGGAGAGAATTTATTTATTTTAAAACTATAATTATGACAAATGCTAAAGTTAGATGTGCTTTTTGTGGACAAACAAACACAAAAGTAGAAGGAATTTATTCGGGGATTTTTGGGCAGAACAAAGTTGGAGAGCAAGAAGTGATTGATCATGATCGGGCTGTGTATCGGTGTACTGGTTGTGGAGATGTGTTGTGTTATTCTTGCATGAAAAAAATGGGAGGTAAGAAGACAGGATTGTTCACAACGAAGTTCGTATGCCCTGACTGTGGATCTAAAATGATACAGATATGAAAGTTTTCCTCTCTGTAATCGCGAGCTTCTTGTTGATAACTTTTGGGGCAATAGTATTCAACAACTATTCTGTTCTCGGGGGAATTGTTTTGCTTTTCTTGGCTTACGTAGTTTTCAGATTTGGAGTTGTTGCGGACTAGAACCTTTGTGCTTTGCATTGTTATTTAGAAGGTGAATTGCGATGTTGTGCGGCGTTGCTCTTGAGAGTGCGAAATGGCTAGGAGGATTTCAATAAATTCAATGAACTTTAAAATTATACAAATATGGATCATATAGACATAAAGCGTTTCTTTTCGAAGATTGCAATTTTCGTGTTAGTAATTCTTGCGATAATTGCATTTCAGGGTGGGTTTAATTTTGGGGTAATAATCTTGTTTGTCTGGATTTATGTGATTTGGAGATTTGGGCTTAAGAACTAGATTTCTCAGGAATTATTTTCGGAATCCCCCCTCCTTTAACTAGACAAGTAAAAACAAAATGAACAGACAATTCAAAAAACACGTATTATTAGTATTCTTTTCGTTGGTGATTATTGGAAGCGCAAGTGCGGTTCAGCCTGTGAAAAGATTTGCGAAGTCATATGCTAGCTATGTCAAAGATATGCGAGAGAATAGTCTTTATCTTAGCTTGGCAGGGAATCAAGTTTCGTTTTTGAATCCTACTTTTTTTAATCGTGTTGAAAATGGAGGAATGAGCCGAGGAGGAGTCTCTTTCGGATTGGGGCTTCGTAGCTACCCATTTATATTTGATCTCTCGATGCAGGCAACTACATTTAATTGGGATGAAACGCTGAGTAGTGGAGGGGAGGGTATGTGGATGACAACGACTACGAATAATAAGGCTACGCTTAGCGGAGCGGATTGCTTTGTTAGCTACTGCTTCTCAGTGGGATGCGGGCGTTTTTGGAGGGTTGTTGTGCCTAATATTGGTGCTGGATATTCATTTTACACTTTAAAAGGTGAAGAGACTAATGGGGGTGGTGTTCTAAGGGTAGATTCTCCGATGTGGAAAGTAGGATTAGAGATAGCAAATATAAAATTAAAATCGTCGCAATTAGAAACGCCGTTGAAAATGTCAATTTTTGGGGCTTATTATCAGTCTTTTGCGTTAGAAAAGCCAACTGCAATCGTTAAAATTTCATTTGGGCTTAGATTCTTCTTATTATAGGAGTTAGCGAATAAGATAAAAACTTAAGGGGGACTTCTAAAAATTAGTTTTAAATTGGGGAAGCTGCTAAATACAGCTGTTGTTCATTTTGTTTTCTGAGCGTATCTTTTGCACTAATATCTTAAACCATAGCAAGACATCCTAAATCTCGCTATTGCCTATAAACAAGGCTGTTACGAAAAATATTTTCTTAACAGGTAACGATTTAGAAACGAGCGAAGTTCATTATTCTACTTCACTTTGCTTTTGCGCAAACACAAAGAACGACTTATGACTGCAAATATAGGAAAGTTTGTTTAGTGAGAAAAATATGGCAGAATTTTCTCAGGTAAATCGCTTTTAAACTTTCTCCCTTTGCAGAAACAAAATAAACGCAAAGACGCAAAGGCGCAAAGACATAAAGGAAGACAATTGCAAGTAAAGAAGAGCGCAATGCTTCGACTTCGCTCAGCAACCAAGAAGTGGCGAAAAGCGAAGTTTTTCTCATGGCGTACTTAGCCTCCTTAAAATTACTGTACGAGGGTGTCCAAAAACGGACATCCTCTTTAATTTTTAAGCGGCGATTAAATTTAGACTTAAGAACTGAAGGTTGTATTTTTCAATTTTCAATCTCTGCAAATGAGGTTTTAGCTCAAAGAATGCCACAAAAAATGATTTTAGCATAGTTTTTAGCCCAAGCTGCATTCTTTTATGCAGCTTTTTTAGATTAAAGGCAATAGCAAGTATGCCAAAGTCCATTTCGACCTTGTCTTTCCCGAAGTGTCTAAAT
>JBKECD010000027.1:0-18644 GCA_047974225.1 Mangrovibacterium sp. | reverse complement strand
TAGGCAGGCACGGTGATTACGGCTTCGGTTACTTCTTGACCCAAATAGTCTTCAGCTGTTTTCTTCATTTTTTGAAGGGTCATCGCTGAAATCTCTTGAGGTGAATACTTGCGGTCGTCGATCACCACGCGAGGAGTGTTGTTTTCGTTCACCACTTGATAAGGCACACGTTCGATTTCTTTCGACACTTGCGCATAGCTTTCGCCCATGAAGCGTTTGATTGAATAAATCGTTTTGTGGGGGTTGGTGATGGCTTGGCGTTTTGCAGGGTCGCCCACTTTGCGCTCGCCACCTTCCACAAATGCCACCACTGAAGGCGTGGTGCGTTTGCCTTCGTTGTTTGTAATTACTACCGGTTCGTTTCCTTCCATTACAGAAACGCAAGAGTTGGTAGTTCCTAAGTCAATTCCAATAATTTTTCCCATTTTGGTATTTTTTTTTGTTATTAATTTCAATTTCTCAATCGCCCCGAGGCAATTGCTTTCGATAGGAGTCCTTTCAATTCTTGTGCCAAAGTCTTAGAAGTCCCCTAAAGCGGGAAATGAGATTTATTTTCCGACAAAACGACCTGATGGCATGTTTGGGTTGCGACAAACTGACATGTTTCACTGACAAGAATGAAGCATGAGGCTGAATGCTTGCTGCAAACGGAACGGAACACTAAAAATTGTGTAGGGTGATGAAATAAGCGTAAAATGAGAATGAGCATTAGATTTTTTCTTAGCTTTGTATCATAAAATACATTATAAACGAGATGAGATGTTGTCGAAAACTTGCAAGTACGCTTTGCGTGCCATCATATATATAGCTAAGAATAGTGCTGATGGGAAGAAGATTAGGATTAAAAGTATCACGGAAGAGATTGATGTGCCAGCGCATTTTTTAGCAAAGATTCTGCAAAACCTAGTCAAAGATGGTGTCATTCAATCAACAAAAGGACCTTCGGGCGGTTTCTATATTGACCGACCGCTAGCTGAGATTCCGCTGAGTGAGGTGGTGGAGGTCATCGAAGGCAAGGAATACTTAAATCATTGTCTGCTGAAAAACGAACCGTGCGACTGTCAGCAATCGGAAGGAGCTAAGCTATGTCCCTTGCATGAGCATTTTAGTGAGGTGAGGCAGGAGGTCAAGCGATTTTATCAAGAAACAACCATCCAGTCCGTCCTAGAAAGTATGGAGCTGCATGGCGAATCAATAGCGTTGTAGGGTGCGAAGTGCGAAGCCAACTCATAACTCATAACTCATAACTCATAACTCAAAACTCATAACTCATAACTCATAACTCATAACTCAAAACTCATAACTCAAAACTCATAACTCATAACTCATAACTCATAACTCAAAATGGGCGTATATATCCATGTTCCTTTTTGCAAGACACGTTGTCATTATTGCGACTTCTATAAGAGTACGGATGCGGCTCTGATAGATGCCTATTTGCATGCGCTTGGGCAAGAGATGCAGCTTCGGGCTTCGGAGTTTGAGGGGCAGGTGGTGGAAACGGTTTATTTTGGCGGTGGAACGCCCACGCAGCTGTCGGTGGCGCAAATTGAGGATCTGATGCTTGCGCTTGGTCAGCATTTCGCCATTTCGCCCGATGCTGAAATCACCTTGGAATGTAATCCCGATGACCTTTCGCTCGAATATATCGAGGCGCTTGCTCACTCGTCAGTCAATCGACTAAGTATCGGCACACAGTCTTTTCGGGATGACGATTTGAAGATGATGAACCGTCGGCATAGTGCAGAGCAAGCCGTTGGGGCGGTGCGCCAAGCCCAAGCACATGGTTTCCGCAATATCAGTATCGACTTGATTTATGGTCTGCCTAATCTCTCGCTTGAAAGTTGGGCGGAAAACATTGAGCAGGCGTTGTCGCTCGATGTGCCACATATTTCCGCCTATCATCTCACCTACCATGAAGGGACATTATTATATAAGCGCTTGCAGGAGCAGCAAATTCAAGAAATATCCGACGAGCTGAGCTTGGCTCAATTTCAAATGCTGCGCGAGAAAATGACTGCGGCAGGATTTGAGCATTATGAGATTTCAAACTTTGCCAAAGAAGGCAATTATTCACGCCACAATCGAGGATATTGGGAGCGCAAGCCCTATCTCGGCATGGGACCCTCGGCGCATTCTTTTGATTTGCACACTCGCCGATGGAATTGCAGCTCGGTGGAGGAATATATTTCGGCGCTAGCGCATGGAGAGCCTTATTTTGAAGTGGAGCAGCTCAGCTCGCAAGACCAATACAATGACTATATCATCACCACCCTTCGCACCCAATGGGGAATCAATGATGATTATCTGAAGCAGCATTTCGAACCACATTTTGTGGCGCATTTTCAGCAGCAAGTGCAACGTTATTTGCGCTGTGGGCAGATGATTTTCAATGGCACAAGCTATGTGCTCAACACCGAAGGGCTGTTTCTTTCAGATGCCATCATGGAAGACTTGTGTTTCTTCTGATTGAGCTTGTGAAATCAACAATATGATAAACAAGGCGCTTAATGCACTTAAAGACAGCGTTTTTAAATCTGTTGTTTTTTCGACAAAAGAAATGTTCCCTCCAAATACATTGCAATTTTGATTGGACTGAAGCAAATCCGATGAAAATTCATCGCAATTTTGGTCGGATTCAAGTAAATCCTATGAAAATTCATCGCAACTTTGGTCGGATTCCGACAAATTCAATGAAAATTCATCGCAATTTTGGTCGGATTTATTTGTTTTCTATGTAAATGCAAATATAAACAGATAGGGCTATTAGTGAAGCTTATCGAAATTGCGATGAATTTTGGCAAGATTCATTTGAATTCGATGAAAATTGCGATGAATTTTTGTTGAAATCATTAATTGTCAATTCGTGATTGATTGCTATCTTTGCTGCAATAAAATAGACTGCACCATGCAATACTTAGACCCTAAAAACGATGTAACCTTTAAAAAGGTATTCGGCGAGCACCCTGATTTAATCAAAAGCTTGC
Organism: Mangrovibacterium sp.; assembly: GCA_047974225.1. Classification (GTDB taxonomy): domain Bacteria; phylum Bacteroidota; class Bacteroidia; order Bacteroidales; family Prolixibacteraceae; genus JBKEDC01. The sequence continues at coordinate 15,657 of JBKECD010000027.1, read as the reverse complement.
TCAATTCATTATTGCCATTAAGGGAAGATCAGCTCATTGAATCCGTGGAATACCTTTCGCTCGAGATGTTGCCCAATATTCCGGGGAAGAAAAACTCGATTGTCGATGTGCATTGCGTGGATAAAAAAGGTCGAAACTTTATTGTCGAAATGCAGATGCATTGGACGGCTTCGTTTATGACTCGCATGCTGCACAATGCTTCAAGAGCCTATTCGGGGCAATTGAACTCTGGCGAACCATTCAATCGAATCCGTCCGGTGTATGCCTTGTGTCTTATCAATGAGATATATCTTCCTCAAGATGAAGACTGTGTGCACACTTACACATTCAACGATGGAAAACCGAATGGGCACAAAATCTCGGGCATCGAAATTGTCAGTGTGGAACTGCCTAAATTCAAGCCCGACAACTTCAGCGAAAAGAAAATGATGGTGCTTTGGTTGCGATTTCTCACCGAAATTAAAGCCGGATCGAGAAAAATTCCTGAGGGGCTCGACCAAGAAAAAGAACTCAGAAAAGCTATTGAAGTGCTCGAAGAATCAAGCTATTCCGAAGAAGAACTCGCTAAATATTACAGATTTTGGGATGCCGTGAGTGTCGAAGTGTCCATCCAAGATGACGCTAGGGAAGAAGGAAAAGCGGAAGGGAGAGAAGAAGGAAAAGCGGAAGGAAGAGCGGAAGGAAGAGCGGAAGAAAAGAAAGAAACGGCAAGAAAACTATTGAAATTAAACACTTCGATTGAAGTGATTCAGACAGTTACTGGACTTTCGGAAGTCGAAATAAATCAACTGTAGGGGCTTCTGGAAATAAAGAGGGACTTCTAAAAATTGATTGTCAATTTCTATTGAATTGTTATCTTTGCGCTCAAATCAATAAATTTAATTCAAACAAAGAGATATGACAAAAAGATTTCTTTTAGTTGTAGCCTTGATTTCTTCGATGATGGCGAGCACCGCTCGTGCCGATGAGGGAATGTGGCTGCCTGCGCTGATTTACAAAATGAACATCGGCGAAATGCAACAAATGGGTCTGAAGCTTACTGCCGAAGATATTTTCAGCCTAAACAATTCGAGTGTGAAAGACGCTATTGTGGCGCTAGATCGAGGCTCTTGCACGGCGGAAGTAATCTCCGACAAAGGCTTGCTGCTCACCAATCACCACTGTGGTTTTGGCAACATCCAAGCTCACTCCACCCCCGAGCATGACTATTTGAAAGATGGTTTTTGGGCGAAATCCTTCGAGGAAGAACTGCCAAACCCTGGCAAAACAGTGTCTTTCTTGGTCAATGTGAAAGATGTAACGGAAGAAGTGATCGCCGAGGTTAATGAGAAAATGAGCTATGAAGAACGCTCAAAAGCAATTGCCAAAGCCTCAGCAAAAATCCAAAAAGAAGCCATCGAAGGCACTCATTATGAGGCGCAAGTGAAATCAATGCTCTATGATAATCAATATTTCTTGTTTGTCTATGAGGTGTTTAAAGATATTCGATTGGTGGGGGCTCCTCCGTCATCAATCGGTAAGTTTGGTGGCGACACCGACAACTGGATGTGGCCTCGCCACACAGGCGACTTCTCAATGTTTCGCATCTATTGTGCCCCCGATGGCACGCCTGCGGAATACTCGAAAGAAAATGTGCCCTACACTCCCAAACATCACCTAGAGATTTCACTCGATGGCTATCAGCAAGGCGACTTCGCTTTTGTGATGGGATATCCTGGAAGCACTCAACGCTATAAAACTTCTTACGGCATCACTGCTGAAATGGAAATCACCAACATGAGCCGTATTAATGCTCGTGGTCCTAAGCTAGATATCATCCATGAATATCAAGCCACAAGTGCTGGCGCACGCATCCAATATGCTTCAAAAGCCGCTGGCTGCTCCAACTACTATAAAAATGCCATTGGCATGAATAAAGGGCTCGCAGCGCTAGGCGTGGTGGCGCAAAAGCAAGATTTGGAAAAACAAGTTTCAGCGTGGATTAATGCTAATCCTTCTCGCCAAGCGCTTTATGGCGACCCTGTGAAAGAAATTGCAGCTACTTATGCTGATGACGCTGCCGAAACGGCTTATGCCTATTTGGTGGAAAGTTTCCTTGGCGGTCCTGAAGCTTTCAGATATGCTGCTGGTGCTCGTGGACTATATAAAGCGCTCGAAGCAGGCGACCAAGAGAAAATCAATGCGGCTGTGGTGGCTATCGAAGAGGGAATGGACTTATACTTTAAAGATTATGACGCGGCTACTGATGAAAAAATCGCTGCTGCATTGACACAGGTATATAAAGACAATGTGTCAGCGTCGTATTATCCTTCGTTTTTTGCCGATATCAAAGCGGGCGACAATGCCGCCTACATGGCAAAAGTATATGCGAAAAGTATGTTTGTCGATAAAGCTGCTTTGGCAAGCTTCTTGAGCAGCCCTAAATTGAAAACATTGGCTAAAGACCCTGTTTATCAGGTGATGGTGAGCTTGTATGACCAATTAGGTGCTGTGCGTGATGTGCTCATCGCTAATCAGCCTAAACTTGCCGAAGGACGACGTAAATTCACCGCTGCACGCCTTGCGATGGAATCGGATAAGAATTTCTATCCCGATGCCAACAGCACCATGCGGATTACCTATGGAAAAGTGGGCGACTACAAGCCTCGTGATGGGGTGATGTATGATTATTTCACCACCATCAAAGGATATGCCGAAAAAGAAATCCCCAGGGATGTGGAATTCGATGTGCCTGTGCGCATGAAAGAACTCTATGAAGCAGAAGATTTTGGCGATTACTTGGATGCTGACGGTACGCTGCACACTTGCTTTATCACCAACAATGATATCACAGGTGGAAACTCGGGTTCACCCGTGATGAATGCTAAAGGTCAGTTGATTGGCACGGCTTTCGATGGCAACTGGGAAGCAATGAGTGGCGATATCGCTTTCGAGCATCAATTGCAAAAATGTATCAATGTGGACATTCGCTTTGTGCTTTGGACTATTGATAAATATGCAGGAGCGACCAACCTTATCGACGAAATGACAATTGTGAGAAGCAAATAAGCATCGAAAGTTAGATAAAAACATCAGGAGGACTTCTAAAAATTAGACGAATGGCTAATTTTTAGAAGTCCTTTTGTGTTTTCTGCATCAAGCTTATTATATTTGCAACTCATAAGAAGCAACGCAATGGAATTTAAACTTCAACATACACTCGCCGATAGCGCCGCACGCGCTGGTGAGCTCACCACCGACCACGGCACAATTCACACGCCAATCTTCATGCCCGTGGGCACGGCTGGCTCGGTGAAGGGGATTCATGTGCGAGATATCAAAGAAGATATTCAAGCCGAAATCATTCTCGGAAATACCTATCACCTCTATCTTCGTCCTGGAATTGAAATCATTGAGCAAGCAGGTGGCTTGCATAAATTCAACGGCTGGGATGGTCCGATTCTCACTGATAGCGGCGGCTTTCAGGTCTTTTCATTGGGCGACATTCGCAAGCTCAGCGAAGAAGGAGCTCGCTTTCAGTCGCACATCGACGGTTCCTATCACATGTTTTCACCCGAAAGAGTGATTGACATTCAACGCTCAATAGGTGCCGACATTGTGATGGCATTTGATGAATGCACCCCCGGTGATGCCGATTATCAGTATGCACGCAAAAGTTTGGACTTGACTAATCGTTGGCTCGACCGTTGTGTGAACCAAATGGCGAAAACAAAACCGCTTTATGGTCATCAGCAATCGCTTTTCCCCATTGTGCAGGGTGCTGTCTATCCTGATTTGCGCGAGAAGTCAGCTCGCTATGTGTCGAGCATCCCGAGCGATGGCTATGCCATCGGAGGACTCTCGGTGGGCGAGTCGGAAGAAGATATGTATCGCATGATTGAGGTGGTCAATCCAATCTTACCCCAAGATAAACCCCGCTATCTGATGGGCGTGGGCACGCCCGTCAATCTGCTGCAAGCCATTGATCGGGGAGTGGATATGTTCGACTGTGTGATGCCGACCCGCAACGGGCGCAATGGCATGCTCTTCACCCAAAATGGAATCATCAATATTCGCAATAAACGATGGGCAGACGACTTCTCGCCTGTCGATCCCGACGGCACTTCGTTTGTCGATAAACACTACACCAAAGCCTTCTTGCGCCACCTCATTGTGGCAAAAGAAATGCTGGGCGCGCAAATTGCGAGTGAGCATAATTTGGCTTTTTATCTGTGGCTGGTGAAAGAGGCTCGTAAGCATATTGTGGCAGGTACTTTCAAGGCGTGGAAAGAAGAAATGGTGATTAAATTGGCACAACGTCTATGAGGCAAATCTGGCAAAAAATAAAGCTTCAAACCCTCGACCGCTATATTTTAGGAAAGCTCCTCGGTACTTACTTTGTGTCGATAGCGCTCATCATTAGCATTGCAGTGGTCTTTGATTTGGCAGAGAATATCGACAAGCTGCTGGGGGTGCCAGTGCTGGAGGTGTTGCGTGATTATTATGGCAATTTTATCCCCTACTTCGCCAACCTTTTTAGTCCACTCTTTAACTTTATAGCGGTGATTTATTTCACCTCAAAGCTGGCGTATGACTCTGAAATTATTGCTATTTTGAGTAGTGGCGTGTCTTTTGGTCGATTGGTGCGCCCTTATATGATTGGCGCTGCCATCATTGCAGCCTTTGGCTATGCATTGGGCGGATGGATTGTGCCTAATTCCACCCGTGGAATGAATGATTTCAAGGATACTTATCTGCGGAATAGCTACCGCAAAGCACAATTGGGGCGTGATATTCATCGGCAAATCGAACCCGGCATCTATGTCTATATGCGAAGCTATAACACATCTAACGACGTGGGCTATCGCTTCACCTTAGAGCACATCGAAGATGGAACATTGCACTCCAAGCTTACGGCAGATTTTGTGAAGTGGAATCGCGATAAAGAATTGTGGGAAGTGAACAATTATTACATTCGCGACATTAATGGTAATGAAGAACGCATTTCGAGCGGGGCAAAGATGGACACGGTGCTGGCAATGACGCCCGAAGATTACAATGTGAGAAACAATATGGCAGAAATGTTGCCGAATAAGGAATTAGAGAAAGAAATCGTATCTTTGCGCATCCGAGGAATTGCCACCACGGAATATGAGATTGAACGACATCGACGAACGGCAGCCCCGTTTGCATCGTTTGTGCTGACAATCATCGGGGTGTCATTGGCATCTCGAAAGGTGAAAGGAGGATTGGGCTTGCATCTCGGATTGGGAATATTGTTGAGCTTCACCTTTCTGATGTTTATGCAGGTAACATCGGTGTTTGCCGTGTCGGGTGCGCTGCCGCCAGCCTTGGCTGTGTGGGTGCCGAACATTGCTTTCGGAATCTTGGCAGGCTATTTATATAGTAAGGCAAGAAGGTAGGGGAGTTGAGAGTTGGCTTTGCACTTGAATACTTAAGCACTTAAAAAAAGAATATGAAAAAGAAAATAATGATATTTATGGCTGTGGCGCTGATGGCGTCGTGCAGCTCGGTGGGTCGGAAGCTCACTAATGTGTCGGAAGTGTCGCAATTGGAAGGCGAATGGTCGTTTGTGAAAATGAATGGCGAAGCGCTGGATAATCCTCGTGCCTATATGGCGTTTGTTGATGGCAAGCGAGTGGGTGGCAGTACGGGCTGTAATAATTATAGTGGTGGCATGACTTTCGATGGGAGTAATATCGAAATAGGCGAGGTGCTAGCTACACGCAAAATGTGTATGGATATGGAGTTTGAGCAAGTATTCTTGCAGATGCTCAGCAAAAGCAAATGGAAGGCGCAATTCAGCGTCGATACGCTCGTGCTTTCCAAAGAAATTGACGAAAGTGTGATTGAGCTGGTGAGAAGAAAAAATTAACTTAGGGGGACTCGCACTCCGCACTCGAGAACTTAAATAAAATAAATATGACTAGTTTAAAAGGAACAAAAACAGAACAAAACTTGTTGAAAGCCTTTGCTGGCGAATCGCAAGCGAGAAACCGCTACACCATGTTTGCTGAAAAAGCTCGTGAGGAAGGTTTGGAGCAAATGGCAGCCATCTTCATGGAAACAGCCGAACAAGAAAGAGAACATGCACGTCGCTTCTTCAACTTCCTCGAAGGCGGAGCAGTGGAAATCACCGCTACTTATCCTGCAGGAATCGTGGGTTCAACTTTAGACAATCTTAAAGCGGCTGCCGATGGCGAAAATGAAGAATGGGATGAGCTGTATCCTGAGTTTGCACGAATCGCCGAGGAAGAGGGTTTCAAACAAGTAGCTTCGGCTTTCAAACTGATTGCCAAAGTTGAGGCGCACCATGAAGCTCGCTATCGTAAGCTTTACAGTGCTTTGGAAGAAGGCAAAGTGTTTGCGCGTGATGAAAAAGTAATTTGGAAATGCCGCAACTGTGGCTTCTTGCATGAAGCGGAAAAAGCTCCGAAGAACTGTCCTGCATGCTTGTATCCTCAAGCTTACTTTGAGGTGAATGAAGTGGTGTAGGGTTTAGCTGTTAGGAATTAGGGGTTAGAGTAATGCTCCAACTTTATAAAAAAAGTCAATTGAATGAGTTCGATTGGCTTTTTTTGTATCTTTGATTTTGTAAGGACAATAAATGAATACACTTTGTGCCTTTTAGCTCTCCCCCCCTCGGGGGAGTTGGAGGGGGCTAAAATTTAGAAAAATGAAATTCACTAAAATGGAAGGTTTGGGCAATGACTATGTCTATGTGGACTGCACCCAGACCGAATTGGATAATCCCAATGAGGTGGCGCGCCGAGTGAGCGACCGGCACTTCGGAATCGGTAGCGATGGCCTAATCTTGATTAAAAGTTCAGCCATTGCCGACTTCAAAATGGATATGTATAATGCCGACGGCTCGCAAGGCGAGATGTGTGGCAATGGCATCCGATGTGTCGGCAAGTTTGTCCATGACAAAGGGCTGACTGATAAAACAACCATCATCATTGAAACGCTTGCAGGCATTAAGACGCTTTGGCTGACGGTGGAAGAGGGCAAAACAAAATCTATTAAAGTAGATATGGGCGAGCCAATTCTCAAGCCAAACCTAATTCCGATCAATAGCGATGCGGAGCAGTTTGTGGGCGAAGCTGTGGAGGTGAACGGAGCGACTTATCGCATCACGGGCGTGTCGATGGGTAATCCGCATGCGATTATATATGTAGATGATGTGGCAAGTTTAGACCTAGAGAAAATCGGCACGCACTTTGAAAATCATGTCTTGTTTCCCAATCGCATCAACACTGAATTTGTGGAGATTGTGAGTGAAAACTACTGCAAAATGCGGGTGTGGGAGCGTGGAGCAGGTGAAACTTTCGCCTGCGGCACCGGCACTTGCGCCACCGTGGTGGCGAATGTGCTCAACGGACGAACTAATCGCTCGTGTGAAGTGGAGCTTCTTGGCGGAAATCTCTTCATCGAGTGGAACGAAGCGGATAATCATGTGTATATGACAGGTCCTGCGGAGTTTGTGTTTGAAGGAAACTACGTGCTTTAGGCAATGTTGCTTTGTACATTAAAATAGAAATATGAAGAAATTAATTTTAGTATTCTTAGCGGCAATCTCGTTGTCGCTTTCAAGTTGTAGTTACAACAAATTGGTGGAAATGGACGAAGCTGTTTCTGCCCAATGGTCGCAAGTGGAAAACGCTTATCAGCGACGAGCGGATTTGATTCCAAACTTGGTGAGCACCGTGAAAGGCTATGCTGCTCATGAGCAAGAAACACTCACCGGAGTGATTGAAGCGCGGGCAAAAGCTACAGCGGTGAACTTCAATGCCAATGAGCTTACGCCCGAGAATATTGCGCAGTTTCAAGCCGCACAGGATGGTTTGTCTTCGGCATTGAGCAAGCTGATGGTGAGCGTGGAGCGTTATCCCGACCTGAAAGCCAATCAGAACTTCCTCGACTTGCAAGCGCAGCTTGAAGGCACAGAAAATCGTATTGCCGTGGAGCGTAGAAAATTCAACGAAGCAGCGCAGACCTATAACACCACGATTCGTAAGTTTCCAAAGAACATCACTGCCTCGATGTTTGGTTTCGAGAAGCGTGATTACTTCAAGTCGCAAGCGGGCGCAGAGTCTGCACCAAAAGTGGAGTTTTAGTTATGGCAGTAGTTGATTTTTTCTCAGCAGAAGAGAAGACGCAAATCGTGGCAGCTATCAAATCGGCGGAGTTGAACACCTCGGGCGAAATTCGTCTGCATGTGGAAAGTAAGTGTAAAGGCGAAGTGCTCGATAGTGCCGCCTATTGGTTTGCACGGCTCGACATGCACAAAACAGAAGCTCGCAATGGCGTACTTTTCTATCTGGCGGTCGATGACCATAAATTCGCTATCATCGGTGATGCAGGCATCAATGCGAAGGTGGAGGACAACTTTTGGGATAGTGTCAAGGATCAAATGTTGAACAGCTTCAAACAGGGGCAGTTTGCCGAAGGGTTGATACAAGGCATCTTGCAAGCAGGCGAAAAGCTCAAAATGCATTTCCCTTATCAGTCGGATGATGAGAATGAATTGTCGGATGATATTTCGTTTGGATAAGAGGGGAGGGGTAGAGCTGTAAAAGATGAATAAATAATAGAAATAAATAAACTCAGCGCCTTTTGTTCATCCCCTTCGGGGAGCTTAGGAGGGGCTGGGACTTGAATTATGAAAAAGATACCATATATAATAGTATTGCTGTGCTTGCTGCTTCCTTTCGGATTGTCAGCGCAAGACATTCCGCCACGTCCGAATCCACCTCGATTGGTGAATGACATGGCAGGGGTGCTTTCAGCGAGAGAGCAGCAGAACTTGGAGTGTAACTTAGCGGAATATGCACGCAGCACGTCCACGCAAATTGTGGTGGTAACGGTGCCAACACTGAACGGTTATGATGCTTCCGACTTCGCCTTTCGCCTTGGCGAAAGCTGGGGAGTGGGGCAGAAAGGAAAGGATAATGGTGTGGTTATTCTTTTCAAACCCAAGACTTCGGGGGCGAAAGGGCAAGTATTCATTGCACCAGGCTATGGCTTAGAGGGCGTGTTGCCCGATGCTACCGCAGCGCAGATTGTGCGCAATGAGATGATCCCACATTTTCAGCAAAACGACATTTATGGCGGATTGCTGAAAGCATGCGCCACAGTGCAAGCCTTGGCATCGAAGGAGTTTACTCCTCAGCAATATGCAGAGCAGGCAGGTGAAGGCATTCCGCCATTGTTGCCGATACTGTTCTTGTTTATTTTCTTGCTGCCTATCATTTTGGCATTCTCGAAATCGAAGAAAGATTATTACGCTTCGGGCACACGCCACAGCAACTTGCCTTTTTGGATGATATTTGGCACATCAATGATGGGCTCAAGAAGGCACTCGGGCTCATGGGATAGTTTTTCGAGCGGAAGCGGTTCAAGCTTCGGTGGTGGAAGTAGTTTCGGTGGTTTTGGCGGCGGAAGCTTTGGTGGCGGCGGAGCTGGCGGAAGCTGGTGAAATGTGAAAGCTGAGGAGATAATGAGAAAGGCGAACTGATTTCAGTTCGCCTTTCTTGGGTGTTGGGCTTTGCTTTAGAGCCCTTTTACGATTTCTAATGCAGCTTCGTAATTGGGTTCGTCGGTTACTTCTGGGCAGATTTCAAAGTAGCGGAGCACACCATCTTTGTCGATGACGATTGTGCCACGAGTGAGCAGTCGAAGCTCCTTGATGAGTAAACCATATTTTAATCCGAAGTCCACATCTTTATGGTCGGAAAGAGTTACCACATTGTTCAGTCCTTCGGCAGCGCAGAATCGACCTTGCGCAAAGGGCAAGTCGCATGAGATGGATAGCACCACCGCATCATCAAGCTTTGCTGCTTCAGCGTTGAAGCGTTTGTTTTGCAATTGACACACACCAGTGTCAATCGAAGGATAGAATGCAATGATTACGGTGCGACCTTTATAGTCGCTCAACTTTACGGGGCCAAGGTTGCCGCCGAGCACGGTGAAGTCGGGTGCTGCTTGTCCCACAGCTACTGTTTCGCCCAATAGGGTCATTGGATTGCCTTTGAATGTAATTTTCATGATTTCTTGTTTTTATCTCCTCCCACTTCCCCTTTGGGGAGTGGGAGGATACCAGATTTAATAATGCCTATATAACAACCAAGAGCAAGTTATGTTGTCCTTTCGCAGGTGAATTTAATTGATTGACGATAGGTTTTATTGATGAAATAACATAAATGCTATTTCACGTTGTTATATCTCACCAACGCTTCCATGAAATAATAATCGGCATAGTTGATTGGCACATCAATCTCGGAATGAGAAGGGATATTGCCCACACTATGGTCGAGGATGAAGAATGGAATCTCCGTAGGGTTGGCTTTGTAGCTGCCACTCAAACTAAACAAGATTTGTTCTGCTGCTTGGCGATAGCGAGCGCCATTTGTGCTACTTAATTGGCTCAGCTCGAAGAGTGCCGATGAAGTAATTGCAGCTGCTGAAGCATCACGCCAAGGTTTTTCAAGTTTTGGCAATCGGTCGAGCCATGACGGTGTGAAATCAGGTTCGTTGATATGATAATCCCACAAGGGGACCATATCTTCGGGCAGGTGTTTTTCGTTGAGCATATAGTCCGCAATGCCTTCGGCTTGGCGTAAATAGCGTTCGTCTTTGGTTTCGCGATAGCAAAGCGTGTAGCCATAGAGTCCCCACGCCTGACCACGAGCCCATGATGACTCATGCGAAAGTCCTTGGTGAGTATATCTGCCACGCACATCGCCTGTGATTGAATCATAGTCCACCACATGATAGCTACTAAAATCACCTCGGAAATGATTTTTCATCGTTTGGTCGGCATGAGCGATAGCGATATTCCGATATTTATCATTGCCCGAAAGCTTAGAGGCTTCAAAGAGGAGGTCGAGGTTCATCATATTGTCGATGATGACAGGATATTGCCACACGAACCCATCTTTGGTGCGTCCTTGGAAATCCCACGATTTAATAGTCTGCGTTCTTTCATCAAAGCGAGTGCTCAGCGCCTCAGCGCCGTTGATTAATACTTGCTTATATTCTGCTTTATGGCTCAGGCGATAGCCATTGCCATAGCTGCAATAGAGCATGAAACCTACATCATGGCTGCCTTCATAGTATTGGATTTTCTCGAGCCATTCGGTGGTGCGAGACGCCTCGGCACACCAATGTTCATTGCCTGTCAGTTCATAGAGATACCATAGGCTTCCGGGGAAGAATCCGCTAGTCCAATCATAAGCGCCCACACATCCCAAGTTGCCATTTTTTCTGATGGATCGAGGCAGTTTACCTTCCTCGGGGATGGAATCTAGCGCCACTTGCAATTGTCGTTCGGCAAAGTGTATGTTTTCTTGCATGAATGCTTTTTTCTGGTCGGTGCATCCAGTGAATGATAGTGCAATAGCAGCTATCAGGAGTGTCAGTTTTGATTTCATGGTTTTATTTTTTATCTACAAAATAATTAATTTCAGTGTCGTAGTTGGTGTAGTGGATATACTTTTTATTGGTCATCCAAAGCACCACAGGAGTATCGCTTTTTTGCATGTTTTTAGGCACCACGGGGCGCACATTGTCATGGGTGGAGTTTTGAGTGATAGGCGTTGTTTTCCAGCTTTTCCCTTTGTCTTTTGTTTCTCGCTTTTCGATTTCAAAGATGCCGTTTACCTCGCGTGAAAGGTAGATAACATTAGGGCTGAGCGGATTTAAAGACATGCCAGCCGAGTAGTGAGGCTCGGGTTCTTTTTTGCCTTCGGCAGTCTGTGGAAACCATTTGCCTGCATGACACACTTGATTGTCTTCCCATTTTTTTCCATCGAAGATGGCATAGTGATAGAGGTGTTCCGTTTCCTCGGGATAGCGAGCATAGAGCACCACGGGGCGACCTTTCTTGTCGGTTGCCACATCATACACCCAAGCTCGTCCCTCTTTTTCGCTTGCTTGATAGACCACTGTTGCCTCTTTGGGCTCAAAAGGGATTTGGTCTAAATCGCAAATCTTCGAGCCATCGGCACGCCAGAAAGCCCCGTTTTCATAGCAAGCATAATAGACCGAGTTGAGTGGTTCGTCGCGTGGATGCCCATCGGTGAAGACAAGGTGAATTTTTGATTTGCCATCGGAAGCATAGCACACATAGGGACGGTTGTTGCCATCAAATCCCTCTTTGTTGGCAATAAAGACAGTGCTTTTCACGAAACTTTCACCGTTGTCGTCCGACCAAGTGATATTTGGCTTGAAGCCAGTCCACCGACCGAAACAATAGATGCGGTTGTTCTCAGCCGTAAGCGCAAAGGGGTTCACATAGGTAACTCGTTTGTAGGGATATCTTTTGAGCTCCTCCTCATCATAGATGTCATTCAACTTTGTTTCGTCATAGGCGATTGAAGGAGCATCGACAGCTAGGCGGTTCACACGCACATGATTGTCATAGTGCTTGGCGCAAAACATCAGCACTTCTTTATCTTGTAGCTCCACAAAAGCGGGGTTAGCGTGATCGTCTTTTTCCAGTTGAGGGGTGATGGTTTGAATCTCCTTAGCTCCACTTTTGTAATTCAAGAGTGCTGCTTGCAGCGTCCCGTCCTTGGTTATCCATCCTGTTGCGATTTCAGCATTTCCATGATGGCGATAGATGGCACGAGGACCCGAAAACCAGCACCAAGCAGCGTCGTCGCTCAGTTGTTTAGGCTGAGCCTCCGCATGGTTGATGGAAAAGAAAGTAAGCACAATAAGGCTTAATGTTCGACTGAGTTTTTTCATCTGTTTTTGAATTTCTAATTGTTTTTCTGAAAGAATGGATTGGCATCAATCCCGTTATCGAGGCTAAAGATAGAAGATTTTTTGGATTTTGTGAAATCGATTGCACAAATGTAGGTGAGTAGCGAAAAGTGAAGAACTATTTATTTAAACTGTTTTGTGCTGGGAAATACTTTTCCAGTGTATATTGGGGCTGGAATGCATCGGGGATTTGCTCTAGCTTGTGATAATCGTATTCTAAGGGCAAGATTATGCTAGGGTGTATTTCGGCGGTGTCGTCGCTTGCTTTGTGCCACTCCTCTAATAAAATCATCATTTCAGCAACTTTTGCGTGATAGGTGGAATCGCTGGCGAGATTATTAATCTCCAAGGGGTCTTTTTGCAGGTTAAACAACTGAGTGTAGTGGCGTTGAGGATACCAAATCAGTTTCCATTCTTTGGTGCGCACTGCACGAGCCGTGTGGCGATAGACTGTGTAGAGCGAATGGCGGATGTTACTTTCTTTCCCTCTGATAATGGGTGCGAAGTTTTTGCCGTCAATATCCTGAGGAACTGGAAGTCCGCACAAATCAGCTAGTGTAGGGAAAATGTCGTAAAGGTATAGAAGTGCATCGTTTTTTTGATTTTGCGGAATGCCAGCCCCTGCAATAATCAATGGCACTTTCATGCTGTGTTCATATTGGTCTTGCTTGCCAAGCAGTCCATGACTGCCAATGGCAAGACCGTTATCGGCAGCATATACAATAATCGTGTTATCATACAGTTCTTCGGCTTTGACGGTCTCGATGATATCACCTACCCGATGATCGAGATGGCTGATGAGTGCGTAATAGTCGCTCAATGATTGTTGGATAATTTCAGGAGTTCGAGGCCAAGGAGCGAGGGTTTCATCTCGAATGTTTAAGTTGTCGAACTCAAAAGGGTGAAGTTTGGCAAAATTGCCTGGCACAGGAATTGTCTCGGCAGGATACTTGTTAATATAGTCCTTTCGTGGCGAGCGTGGGTCGTGAGGAGCGGTGAAAGCTACATAACAGAAGAAAGGTTTTTCTCGATTTCCTTTAGCATAGTCTTTCAGAAAGGCAATAGCTGCATCGGCAAATACATCGGTGGAGAATCCTTTTTTTGAGGGTTTGCCAAGCTTTCTATCGGCATCTAAATCGCGACAAGGGACTTCAAAGTGATTTGCCATCCCTCCAAGGAATACATCTTTCCCATTTTCAAATGAAGCTTCAAATGCTTTGCCTCCGTTGTGCCATTTTCCTGTGCCGAAAGTGGTATATCCATTTTCGGCAAAGTGCATAGGCATGGTGCGAACGCCATCAAGACGGTCATACACATGAAAAAGACTTTTTCCACTCATCAGCATGGCTCGACTAGGGGCGCAAATTGCTCCATAGTGCCCGCCCATCACATAACTATTAGTGAAGCGAATGCCTGTTTTGGCAAGTTTGTCGATGTTGGGTGTTTGAATGTAGCTATTCTCCGAGCAACCGAGGGCGTCTGCTCGCTGGTCATCGGCAAATAGAAATAATACATTGGGCTTGTTTTCTTTTTCAGCGGGCTTATTGGACTTGCAGCCTGAAAATAAGCAGAGGATAAAAAATACAATATAGAATGAAAGTTTCATTTATTTGCGATAATGATGTTTGACAATGGACGTTTTATTTGTTTTCCATCAGTAATTCTATTTCGCCTCGACTTAATCCAGATATTTCCATGATGAAATCAATTGAAGAACCTGATTGTAACATTTTTAGAGCAACCTCGGATTTTTCTTCAACTCTTCCTTTAGCTTCTCCTTCTCGTCGGGCGGTGTCAAATATATTATTGACATCGCGATAATTTTTCAGACCTCCCTCATAGGCGTCATATTCTTCATTGCTGAGCTTGGCAATTTCGGCGATGCGAAAGAAACTTTCAAAGATGCGTTCGCGCAAGCGATTAGGAATGTTGTCGAGCTGAGTCATATTGCGCAAAATGTAGAGCCATTTGTCAAAGCGAGTTTCCAGTTCCTCGAGTGTTTTGTTGAATTTTGGCATTTCGAGATAGACGAACATCAACTTATCATAGAAGACCTCTTTGGTTTCTTGTTCGGTGAGTTTTATATCATAGCGATATTTATCAGGGTGGTCGTCCTTGTGAAATATAAAGTCGAGTATCGAAATAGCATATACTTTTCTTAATTCAAAGTTCCAGTGGCTAGGTTTGGCTTGCCCTTGAATGGGGAAGGTGGAATAATAAAGCATCCGGTCTTTGAAATAATCCTGACGGTTTTTTTGCAGCTCAACGATGAACTTTTCGCCATCTTGGTTTTCACAATACAAATCAAAGACTGCTCGACGGTCATCGGCCGCTCGTCCCACTTGCTCATTACGCAAGTAAGTTAGATTTTCAATTTTCACGTTCTCCTCGCGGAGAAGTTCATTGAGGAAATCAACCAATAGTTCCTTGCTGGCTTCTTGCCCAAACAAGCGTTTAAATCCATAGTCGGTGAAAGGATTTAGATATTTCTCGGTTAATGCTCTCATGGTATTTGATTTAGGAAACAAAGATAAGTGTTTTTCTGAAAAACAGCTATTTCAATAACTACTTTGTCAGTTTATCCGATGAATGGCATTAATCGGAACTGATAAAGAGGACAGGGGATATTTTTGGGTCTGAATAAATATGTGGATTTTTTCTACAAGTTTGTAGGGGCAGAGCCCTGTGTTCTTTGTAGTAAAACATGCATTTCAGAGGCTTTCATAATATATCATCTTTTGCTGTTCTGCTCATATTGAGAGAGCCAATCTTTGGCATGGCTCAAAAAAAGACCAGAGGGAATTTTCCCTCTGGTCTAACATCTCAAATGTGAATTTCGATTCTAAAAAATAGAACTAAATTCGGCTTTGCCTACCAACCAGGGTTGTC
>JBKECD010000053.1:0-24124 GCA_047974225.1 Mangrovibacterium sp. | reverse complement strand
TCTTATTGGGCGTATTCTCCTAATTCTGGATCTATACCATTCTTCTATCTAAATTCAGCTATTGGATATAAAACGATGTATGGACAGATGACAGATAAATTGAGTAGATTTTCTACCACAACTCATTACAAGTCTGGGGAAGTTAATATTCATCTCGGTTTTGGAGCTTCCATTGGGACATTTTATTTTAAGTGTTTTCAGGTAGAAAAAGGCAACAAAGCAACAGCGTGGTCGTCATCGCCTGCCGATGTGCAAGCTTATGCTGATGTGCAAGCGGCAGCGGTGCAAAGCTCGCTTGACGTTTTCAAAACTGAAACCACTTCACAATTCACAGTACAAGCTAATCAGATAGCGGCAAAGGTGTCGCAAACTGATTTTAATGCTTTGGGTGATAGAGTTGGAGCGGCTGAAAGTGCGATTGTTCAAACGGCAAGTGATATAACGTTGGCGGTAAGCGAGAGTAAGAGTTATGCTGACCAGCAAGACGAAGCTCTTGTTTCCTCGCTATCCATCACGGCCAACAAGATTACTCTTAAATCAAAAACAATTGAGCTTAATGGCACGACAATCGCAAAGGCGATTGAGGCAGAAGACTTGCACGTAGGAAGCTCCACCGCCTTAGCAGAACTGAAAGTGAGTGCAAAGGGGCTGTTTTATGCGAGAGGAGGAAACGGAGCGAGCTCACTCGAAATAGACAGCGAGAAGCAAATAATCGAAATCAAGTCGGCATATGTAGAAGCCGATGGAAGTACACCATCAGGCTCAACAGTGCTTAGAATGTCGAGCGCAAATGGGGGGTTCTCGGCTAGAGGGGCAACGGATATAAGCAATAACTCAGCAGCCATATTATCGAGCGGTGGCGTATTCGCTAATACTGCTCTGCAGGGGATATATGCAGCAACAACAGGAGTTACCGCTAAAGGAAGCATCGTTGGTCTTGGCTGGGGCAATGTAGCTAAAGGATATTACAACGAGCAATTTGTGGCTGGCGTATATGGTCGGGCTTCTAATGCAGGCGATGGCGGTGCCTATGGTGGGTATTTCGAGAATTTGAAAGTTTCGGGCTTGATTCTTAACCTCAAATCCCTTACGGAAGCCACAACCTATCTTTCCGATGCTAATACTTACGTGGTGAGCGGAAGTTCATCGCAAAGAATAGTATATCTCCCATCATCGCCGCAGGTCGGGCAAACCATTTTCATCAAGCAGTGGATGACTGGATATATCAGGGTTTACCCCTATTCGGGCTATGTGTTATATGACGATTCGACAGAAAACACATATATCGATGTTGGGCAGGGGTGGATAGCAATGCTTACCTATATCGGTGATTGGATATCAGGCAAAACTTGGCAACTGAATAAATTCAAATTTTAACAAATAAATTTTCAAAAACATGAGTTTAGTAAACTACACAAACATCACAAAAACCGCCACAGGCGTGTGTGAAACGGAAAACGGCACATATAATGTGACCACAACAATTGTAAGCAATGAATCGCAAACAGATGCGCTACAAAGTCTCAAACTAGATGTGCGCAAAGATGGCACTTATCTCGGGGTTATTCAGCTAGAAAACGGCAGGGAAACAAGTAGCTTGGTGAGCGGTGCCGACCTTATCGCCCACTATGGCACTTTTCGGGAGATTCTCGATGAGGTGCTCGGCAATAACGTGGAAGAAGCAGGGGAGGTGGAATGATGGAGTGGATTTATAGACACGTCTTCAATATGGTATCAGCATTTATCTTGATGCTGGTATCGTATTTCTCCCCTATTAGGGGAGTTGTAGTTCTCATGGTCGTAACTATTACGGCTGACCTGCTAAGCGGACTACACACCTCCTATGTGCTGGGTATCGGAATTAGAAGCAAGCTCATGTGGCGCACCATATACAAGCTTGTATATGCGCTATTGCTTGTGGCACTTGGCTTCGCCCTCGATAAGGAATTGAGTTGGGATATTGGCTTCTATAAACTGTTTGCTGCCGCGGTTATTGGTTTCGAGCTTTGGAGCATCATCGAGAATTGGACGAAAGTCAGCCGTTCACCGCTGGCACAATTCGTTAAGCGAATAATGACCGATAGGATCAAGGCGCAAACAGGAGTAGATTTAAACAAAGCAAACGATGAAAAAGATAAGTAGAATAGGGCTTGAACTAATCAAGCGATTTGAGGGCTTCAAATCCGATGCCTATCAATGTCCAGCTGGCATTTTGACAATTGGCTATGGCACGACAAAGGGGGTGAAGCTGGGCGACACCATCACGGAAGTCGAAGCCGAAAAACGACTTGCCGAACACCTGTTTGGCGTGGAGAACACCATTAATGCCATTGAAGTTGAGTTCACACAAAACCAATTTGATGCGCTTTGTTCATTCGCATACAATTGCGGAAGCTCCGCATTGCTCAATTCTACATTGCTTCGGAAAATAAAAGCTGAAGCTTCAAAATCTGAAATCGCTTCACAGTTCGCACGCTGGAACAAAGCTGCTGGCATCGAGCTAGCAGGATTGACCGCTAGACGGACTGCTGAAGCAGAACTTTTTAATTCGTGAATTCATGAAAATTAAAAATTGGATAGAAAATACGATCATTGCGGTAGCCGTGGCAGTCGTGGCGTTGTTCGTTTTCAACGAGATGAAATTTAAACCAATGCGCCAACAATTTGAGCGACAGATTGCACAACAAACGCTTCTTATTGAACGGCTCTCGATGCAGGAGAAATACAGCATCAGCAACACTTTCGAGCGAACGAAAGCGAAAGATGGGGAAATCAAACTGAGTGTCAATTCGGAGATGGGTGTGAATACGGCTGCTCCAGTCGATTCGGTTCTGGAGGAAAAAGAGCGGAGCTGGTGGGATAAGATTTGGGGGCGGTGAATCTTCAAAACGGCTGACTTCTGAGATAATAAATTTTTCGCTATTGCAATAACGAAAAATTTATTATCTTTGCGGTGCTGATGTATTATTGTATCAGTCTTAAAGTAGAATGCAACTTATCTTCGCATTATTAGTGATTTTGAATTTATTTCCACCTTTTGTGAAGTTAGTAGAAATGCTAATTTCGATTGTAAACGTCTTAGAAAACGTAAGACTTATTATGAACTTTAAATACCAAAGCGATATGAAAATAGTAAAAAATGAAACTAAACAAGTGTGGAACGTGGTGGATTAAAAAAACGCTTGACAATGCGAAGAGAACTTTATAGGAGCAGTACGTTCCACCGCCCAAAAATAATTTTGTTATATACATCAAAGGAGTTGTTCCAAAAGCTGGAACAACTCCTTTTTCATTAACTTTGTAGATTCAAAATTTCAGAAAACTAAACCAAGAAAAGAATAGGCAGATTGTGTCTATTATATTTCAGGAAAGTTAGATCTCAGATTGTGGTTTGGCTTTCCTATTTTGTCTTTAATATATATTTCTGTAGTTTGTACAGAAGTATGTCCATTCTGACTTTTGAGTTCCTCTAAACTCAATCCAGCATCAACAGCAGCAGAGTTGCCTGTATGTTTCCAGCTATATAATGTGTATCGGGGGTTCATCTTTAATCGATCTCTAAAACGAACAAAATGATTGTAAAGGTAGTTATCTCCTACTGGAGTTGTGCCAGGGCATTTGTCGCGACTTATCACGTAATATTCAGCAGGGAGCTTGTGGATATTTTGCTTTACAAGTTCTTTCATCAAAGATTCTGGAATATCAACTTTTCGCTCTTTGTTCGTCTTCGCTCGATCTGCATCGACTAAAATAAAGCCTCTGGCAAAATTTATATGCTTCACTTGGAGCAAGCGAAGCTCCATTCGAGGACGCAGAAAGCAATAATACATCAATTGAATTGCCAACCATAGTTGGGGATCTTCTAGGGAGATTACTTTGCGGAATCGTTCTCTATCTTCATCTGTAATTGGGATTGAAGCATGTTGGCTAAAGTTACGAGATGAAGGAACATCATAAATTGGATTTTCTTTGATATATTCCTGTTCTACTGCATAGTCGAAAACATTACGACACACCCTAGTAAGGCGTTTTAAAGTTTCCTTTGCATAGTTCTTCTCGTTGATGGCATGATTAAAGAACTTCATTATCACCGAATGATTAAGTACCGTTATATCTACTTCAAGTAGATTTTGGCTTTCCAGCCATTCTGAAAGTGCTGTGATTGGACCTGTATAAGACTTTGCGCTTACTTTGCTTAGAGAACCATCGTTAATTTTGATATTAAGCCATTGCTCGGAAACTTTTTTGAAGGTAGCGTTTGAGGAAACAAGAGTGGTGTATTTCTCCTGCATCTCCTTGCTAATATCCTCAAAAGATATGGATTTTTCTTCTTTATCTACAAAATAATTCCAGCCAGACTTAAGAAGTTTGGTGTAGTGTTTTATGAGCTTTCGAGCTTCTGCATATCGCTCCTTCTTCGATAAATATCTATTCATCGATCCGCTGACCCGTATTCTTTCTAATTTGGTTGTTTTTGGATTTCTACAAGAAAAACAAACATACCATCTAACCGAAAGATTGTCGTTGTAGCTATGCAGCTCGGGCAATTTACCCATTGTTGCGTCTTCGTAGTTCATAATTTAAAATTGAGTAATGAATGGGTGTTAATCGTGGCCATCATCTAATTAAAAATATAGAACTTCAACGTGTCGCAACTGTCGCAAAGTGTCGCAGCTTCATTTTATAGCTGAAAATGAGTTTCTGCGACACTTTTGTTTTTGTAAGCCACTTGTTTTCAGACGAAAACAAGTAAAAGTGGAGATGCCGGGATTCGAACCCGGGTCCTAATAAGGAAGCAATAAGCTTTCTACATGCTTAGTCTCGACTTGATTTTCGAGTGGCAGCTGGATCAAGACCACCGACTGACACCTTAGCTCTTAAATTTCATTGTTGCAGCAGAGCAAAACAACAACTAGCTCGGATTTATTGCATCACTTGACCGAATAGCCTCCAAACATTAGCTTCGAGTGATGTCTTGTCGCAGCACCTTGTGCCGCGATTAAGCGGATTAATCTACTAAACTTCGATTACGCAGCAAGAGCGTAGTTATTTTCGCCAACTAAAAAGTTCGACCATTGAGATTATCGAGCCAACAATCAATGCTCGGCATGCTTACATACCTCTTCTACCTACAGTCAAAACCAGTCACCCCCGACTTTGCGCCAATAAAAGTATGACAAATGTACGTTGTTTTTTTTAATTTGCAAGAGAATCAGGAAAGTTCCTGAAAGCCTAACCAGTTTTCAAAACCCATTAGGCTTTCAGTAGAGTTTATTTTTTTCCTGCCAATTCAATCAAGATTTTGCCGATGTCGCTATTTTTCATGATGCCGGTGAATCGGTCGGCGCCAGGTCCGAAGGCAAACACGGGAACCATGGTGGCTGAATGGTCGTGAGTGTTGTATTCGCCTTCCACGAGCCCTGTTTTCATATCTCCGCCAATCAATGCCATGCCGCCTGTTTCGTGGTCGGCTGTAACGAGCACAAGTGTTTCGCCATCTTTAGCGGCAAATTCCAACGCTTTGCCAACCACCTTGTCGAAGTCGAGCATTTCACGCACAATATAATTCGTATTATTTGCATGACCTCCCCAGTCGATTTGCGACCCTTCAATCATGATGAAATATCCCTTTTTGTCTTGGCTGATGATGGTCAAAGCTGTTTCGGTGGCATTCACCAGCATGTCGCCACGCTCGGGCATTACATCGGTGTGCACTGGGGCAACTAATCCTGCGAGCTTGCCGCTTTTCACTTTGGAGATGTCTTTCATGTCGGTGAGCACCTGATAGCCTTTGGCTTTCAGGTCGGTAGTGAGGTCTTTGCCATCTTTGCGTTTTGCGAAATGGTCATATCCACCACCGATAAACACGTCAATATCTGTTTTTAAGAAATCCTGAGCAATCTCCTCATACATGTTGCGATTAGTCTGATGGGCAATGAACGACGCTGGTGTGGCATGGGTGATGCAGGAGGTAGAAACTAAGGCTGTCGCCTTTCCATTGGCATCGGCAGCTTCGAGAGCCGATTGGATAGGCTTTTTGTTCGCATCCACGCCGATAGCTCCGTTGTAGGTGCGCTCGCCACAAGCCAAGGCAGTGCCGCCAGCGGCAGAGTCCGTCACATAGTCGCTAGTTGATTGCGTCTGCGAGAATCCCACATGCTTAAAGTTTTCCAAAAAGAGTTGTCCCTTGTTGGCTGTCAATCCTGCCGACACTTGCGATGTGCCCATGCCATCGCCAATCAAGAAGATAATGTTTTTAGGGGTTTTCGACACATTTTTCTCGGTATAGAACTTCACCTCATGGTGTGCATCGCCATGATAAATGCGAAGCGAATCGGGTGCTTGCACCTTTTCATACTCTTGTTGAGCCATGGCGCTGAGTGAAAACGCTGCCAAAAGGCTCACGGTTAAAAATCTTTTCATGAATCTGTATGTTTTTTATCTGAGGAGCAAATGTAGTGCGGAAAGCTCGGCTTTCCAATAATGTAATCGAAAATTAATCGGATGGGTTAAGTTAAAGGTTTAGACTTCGAGATGCTCAATAAATAGCAATTCGCTTAAGGCTGTTTCAGAGTGAAAAGAAATTTGATTATAGACTTCATTTATTTTTAGGCGCGCAATTGTGGCATCTAAATCCAATAGGTGATTTTCATATTGAGCAATGGTAACATATATTTTGTCGTTGGCTACAGGTCCGAATACAATCTCATGTTGGTGAAGTTCGCCTTTTCGGCACCCAACCACAAAATTCAGCCATTCTTCATCGGGAGCGTTGAAGGTGCGCACGTCGAAAGTCGTGTTTTTTAATAGCTCATCATCGACTTCGTAGATGTTCACAATGGCTTTAGTGTCCTCTCTGCTATTTCGCTGTTTGATGAGAGCCCAGTTTTTTGCTTGCTCAAAGTTTGTGGTGGTATAGAAACCTTTCCCAAAATCAGTACTTGGTCGTCCTTTTTCAACAATCGGTTTCCTTACTTGCTGAATAGCTCCGTGATATACTGTCATCGTCTATTGTCTAGGTAGTTGTCAATGTCTGCCATGATATAATCTTTCCCTTGCGTGTGCAGCACGTCGAACCCGAGTGTAAGATATTTAATCACGCCATATTTTTTAAAGAGAAACAAAACTTCATTGGCTTCAATTTGGTGATGTTCCTTGTAGTTCTCAATGCAAAAGGAGATGAACAACAGCACCTGCGACGAATTGTCTTGAGCTTGTTTTGCTTCATTTTTTTCTTGCTTGAGCATATCATATAGATTGCTTGCGCTCAGTCGCCAAAGATAAGTGCCTTCGGAAAGCTGGCGATAAAGTTCCGAAGAATACAGATATTCCAAGGCATCTTCAATTCCTAATCCACGCTCGATGATGATGGCGTCAAGCAACTGTTGCACCTTGAAGGGCAACAATACCTTCTCATATCTGACTGTTTCTTCCATGTGCTTCATTTTGCGACAAACTTAGTAAATATCTGAAACTTCACCTAATCCGAAAAGATAGGCTTGCCCTCTATCGTTCACTTTACGCATAAGTACACATAAATCTTCCGCTCACTCCAGCTATCTTTGACCCTCATATTAAAGCAAAGAATCAATGACAAGCAAGACCAACTATAAACTCCAATCGCTGCACAGCGGAGCGGTTTTTGAGGATGATTATTGGATGCTCGACCCTCAGGGAGAGCCTACGCCTACGCTCATTAGGGCAATTTATGAAAAGAAACAACTCACTGTGGGCGATGATGCCGAAGGATTGTATAAATATGCTGATTGGTTGCCCATCATCAGAAGACTGAAAGGTTCGGCAGCTCCTGTAACCTATAAAAGCAAGAAGCTAGGGGAAGTTCTCGGGTTAAACAACCTGTGGATTACCTTCAGCGGATATTATCCTGAAATTGGAGCGAACATTCGCACTTGCTCGTTTAAGGAAACGGAAGCCTACTCGGTGTGTGGGCGCATGCGTGAAGATGAAAAACGGGTGCTTGTGGTGGCTTCCGCCGGAAACACCGCTCGGGCTTTTGCTCAGGTGTGTTCCGACAATAATATCCCGTTGCTCCTCTGTGTGCCTGAGGATAATATTTCAGCACTCTATTTTGCGGCTCCACTCAACGACTGTGTGAAACTGGTGGTGGCAAAGTCGGGGGGCGATTATTACGACGCCATTCACCTCTCGAATATAGCGGTGAAAAGTGAGCATTTCTTTGCTGAGGGAGGGGCTAAAAACGTGGCTCGGCGCGATGGCATGGCGACAACGGTGCTCTCGGCAGTAACCACCATCGGCGAAATTCCACAATTCTATTTCCAAGCTGTGGGAAGTGGCACAGGTGCTATTGCGGCGTGGGAAGCTAATCTTCGCTTTCTTGAAGACGGTCGATTTGGAACAAACAAAATGAAGCTCATCGTGTCGCAAAACAGTCCGTTTCAGCCTATTTATGATGCGTGGAAAGCCGATAGTCGCGAGATGCTCCCGCTCGATGATGACGAAGCTCGTCGCCAAGTGGAAGAAATAGTAGCCAAGGTGCTTTCCAATCGCAAACCTCCTTATGGCATTGTGGGCGGACTCTATGATGCGTTGAAGGACACTGATGGCGATGTGTTGCTGGCGGATAATACTCGGATAGGTGGATGGATGGAAGTTTTTAAGCTTTTGGAAGGCATTGATATTCACCCCGCAGCAGCAGCAGCGATAGTTTCGCTCATGGATGCTAAGCTTGATGGATTGGTGAAGGAAAATGACCTCATCATGCTCAATATTACAGGTGGGGGCGAGGAGAGATATAAGCAATCACACGACATTCATTATCTAAAACCGCATTTGGTGTTTGAGCTTGATGCTTCGGAAGACTTCATTTTGAGTGAAGTGAATAAGTTATTCGGATTTTAGTCTGAACTCAATAACGGGGACTTCTAAAAAAGAAAGCCGCAAACGAGCAATCGTTTGCGGCTTTCTTTTTTTATTAGCAATGGGATTATCCACGCACTGCTGCTACTCCGGGAAGCACTTTGCCTTCCAAGAACTCTAGCGAAGCGCCACCGCCTGTTGAGATATGGCTCATTTTGTCGGCCAAGCCTGATTGGTTCACCGCTGCCACTGAGTCGCCACCACCGATGATAGAGATGCAGTCGGAATCAGCCACGGCTTGACAAACGCCGAAAGTTCCTTTTTCGAAAGTTGGCATTTCGAAACAGCCCATCGGACCATTCCACACCACTGTTTTTGCAGCTGCAATTTCTGCGGCATAAGCTTTCACGGTTTCAGGACCTACGTCAAGCGCCATTCTGCCTTCGGGGATTTCCACGCCGACCACTTGCACATCGGCATCATTAGCAAATTTATCCGCTGCCAGGTTGTCGGTGGGCAACATGAATTTCACGCCTTTAGCTGCTGCTTGAGCCAAGATTTCTTTAGCTGTGTCGAGCAAATCATTTTCCACCAAAGAATTTCCGATGTTATGACCTTGCGCTTTCAAGAAGGTGTAGGCCATACCGCCACCGATAAGGATGGTGTCGCATTTTTCGATCAATGATTTCAACACTTCGAGCTTGCCCGATACTTTTGCACCACCCACGATAGACACAAATGGACGAACGGGAGTTTCCACAGCATCGCCCAAGAATTTAATTTCTTTATCCAAAAGGAAACCGGGCATTTTCACGTCCACAAATTTGGCAATAATAGTGGTTGAAGCATGCGCGCGGTGAGCTGTTCCGAAAGCATCGTTCACATAGACATCAGCCAAGGCTGCCAACTCTTTCGAGAATCCTTCGTCGCCTTTTTCTTCTTCGGCATGGAAACGCAAGTTTTCGAGCAACAACACTTCGCCCATTTGAAGAGCATCTGCCATTGCTTGAGTTTCAGCGCCCACACAATCAGGAGCCATTTTCACATCCACACCCAAGCATTTAGAAAGGTGAGCCACGATGTGATTCAAAGAGAAGTCAGGGTTTACTTGACCTTTAGGACGACCAAGGTGCGACATGAGAATCACAGCTCCACCATCTTTCAAGATTTTCTGAATGGTGGGAAGGGCTGCCACGATGCGGGTGTCGTCGGTAATTTCAAATTTGTCATTCAAAGGCACGTTAAAATCCACACGGATGATAGCTTTTTTGCCTGCGAAATTGAATGTGTCAACTGTTTGCATAATTATTTTTTGAGATTGTAATTAATTTTCTATTTCGCTTTCAAAGGTATAAAATCAATCGAATAGTATTTTATTCGACTTCTAATTTTGCAAATTTCTTAATATTATGATTGCGCGGAATACTATTATAATAAGGTGTGGCAGAAAAAAGACTCATTAAATTTAAATGCACACCCCATATTTTTGCAGGGGTGCTTTTGTTGAAAAGTGCTTTTTCAAAATTAATACCCCTTGTTTGATTAGGGAGCAAGATGAAAAAATAAGTCGAATGTGAACTTTTCATTAAAAGCAATTGCATTTTTTCACTAAAAGAATTGAGGGACTATCAGAGTGATATATCTTAGCGGTGTAATCAGATAGGAATAGTATTATTAATAGATAAAATCTTACACAATGAAAACAAAATTAGAGTACATTTGGCTAGATGGCTGCAAGCCACAGCAAGGCATGCGTTCAAAAACAAGAATTGCAGAAAACTTCAGCGGCAAATTAGAAGACTGCCCCGTGTGGTCGTTTGATGGTTCTTCAACTCAGCAAGCTGTGGGCGGCTCGTCTGACCTTCTTTTGAAACCAGTTTTCATCTGTAAAGACCCCGCTCGCAACGATGCCTATCTGGTGATGACTGAGGTTTTGCTTCCCGATGGAACGCCTCACCCAACCAACGGTCGTGCGAAAATTGCTGACGGCAACGAAGATTTCTGGTTCGGCTATGAGCAAGAATACTTCCTCTATGACATGGATACGCACATGCCACTAGGCTTCCCAATGAATGGCTATCCAGCTCCTCAAGGACCATACTATTGTGGTGTGGGTGCAAGAAGTGCTTTCGGTCGTGAAATCGTGGAAGAACATTTCGACATTTGCTTGGAAGCTGGCTTGAATGTGGAAGGTATCAATGCCGAAGTGGCTTGCGGACAATGGGAATATCAAATCTTCGCTAAAGGTCCATTCTCGGCTGGCGACCAAATTTGGGTTTCTCGCTATTTGCTCGAAAGAACTTGCGAAAAATATGGTGTCTATGTGGAATGGCACCCAAAACCGCTAGGCAAAGACCTCGATTGGAACGGTTCGGGTATGCATGCAAACTTCTCGAATGCCGACATGCGCGAGAAAGGTGGCAAGCCGATGTTTGACGCTATCTGCGAAGAGTTTGGCAAGCACGTGCCAGAGCACATAGCAGTGTATGGTGCTTACAACGACCAACGATTGACAGGAAAACACGAAACAGCTTCCATCCATGACTTCAGCTATGGCGTTTCTGACCGTGGTTCTTCTATCCGTATCCCAATCGGCACGGTGGAGGATGGCTGGAAAGGTCGCATGGAAGACCGTCGTCCATCATCAAACGGTTGTCCTTATGAAATCTCAGCGATTATCATCGACACCACAAACAAGGCAAAATACTAGTATTTCTGCGAGGAAAACAATAGAAAGAACCTGCTTCAAAAATTGGAGCAGGTTCTTTTTTTTGAAAGAGGTCGATTGCAATCTTATACTTTGTGAGTGCAGCCCTATTTTATTTCGTGTTATTTATCATCCAATCTAGGAGATTGACCACTTCGTCTTTATATGTCAAATGAACACGAAATGAAAAAAGCGGAATTGGCACTATACAAAGCTCAAATCAATCCGCACTTCCTTTAATAGCCGCAGCGCGGTGATGTCTTTGCAGAACCAAAATTCCACACCCAGAAAATCTGAGTGATAGGTTTAAATGCGTATGTTTTTTAACACAAACAGTACTCTGTTTGAGTTGGATTTGTTTTTTTTCAACGCAAACAGTACGCTGTTTGAGTTGGTTTTGACTTCTTTTCAACGCAAGCAGCGTGCTAGATGGGCTGAAAAATCCTAAATCACGTCAGGCAAATTGTTTTTTTTTGCTTTATGAGAGCTTTATTTTATCTTTGTCGATATACCAAAAAACAAAAGAATGAGAAAACCTAAATTAAATCGTTTGCTAGCGATTGTATTTGTGATTGCAGCTTTGCCCACTTGGGCGCAATCCGATTTTTATGTTTCCCCCACGGGGAAAAGTTCGGGCAATGGAAGTCTGAAAAAACCTTTTGGCGAGCTCGCCACAGCCGTGGCAAAAGCCCAAGCAGCCACGGGCGATGTTACGATTTACCTCCGAGAAGGAACTTATCGACTTGATGCGCCTATCGTTATTACTCCTCATGAAGGGGGCGATGACTATTCGCTCACCATCAAGTCATATCCGCATGAAAAAGTAGTGATTTCGGGCAGTATCCCACTAGATTTGAA
This sequence comes from Mangrovibacterium sp., assembly GCA_047974225.1. Classification (GTDB taxonomy): domain Bacteria; phylum Bacteroidota; class Bacteroidia; order Bacteroidales; family Prolixibacteraceae; genus JBKEDC01. Next base: position 11,721 of record JBKECD010000053.1, on the reverse strand, counting down.
ATGGCAATCGCATGGCGATGGCATTATGAAAGCAGCTGTGATCGGTAGCCCCGTGATGGATATGCTGATTGTCGATGGTGAAATTAGGCACATGGCTCGTTTCCCGAATTACGATGCCAATGCCGTGCGCTTTCGAGGCACTTCGGCTGAGGCAACAGCACCCGAACGCATTAAGTCGTGGGCAAACCCTGCGGGTGGATATCTGCATGCGATGCACAACCATGATTGGGGCGATTTCCACTATCGCATCACCGGAGTGAAAGAAGATGGAACGTTGGATTTAGAGGGCGGATGGCAGAATAACCGTCAATCGGGGCTGCACAAGGAAAATCGCATGGTGGAAAATATCTTCGAGGAGCTCGATGCGCCCGGCGAATGGTTTTATGCTGCCGAAGAGCAGATGCTATACTATTATCCAATGACTGGCGAAGATGTTGCTTCGGTTGTTTTTGAATCGCCACAGCTCAAGCATCTTTTTGAATTGCGCGGAACGATGGATAATCCGGTGAAGAACATCTCGATAGAGGGAGTGGAATTGACGCAGACACGCCGAACATTCATGGAGGAATATGAACCGCTATTGCGTTCTGATTGGACAGTTTATCGTGGTGCTGCACTCTTCTTCGAGGGCACAGAAAATTGTGCTGTGCGTCAGTGTGAGCTTCACAATCTAGGAGGCAATGCAATTTTCTTCTCCAACTATACTCGTCATGCCGAGGTGTCGGGCTCGCATCTGACAAATATCGGCGCTAGCGCCATTTGTTTCGTGGGAAATGTCAATAGTGTGCGCTCGCCAAGCCTCGAATATGGCAAGTATGTAGATTACGACCAGCTTGACTTGGCTAAAGGTCCGAAAGATAATAATTACCCTGCTGAATGCTTGGTGTTCGACAATCTAATTCACAGCATCGGGCTCTATGAAAAGCAAATTACAGGGGTTGAAATATCTATGGCGCAAGGAATAACGGTCAGCCATAATAGCATTTATGATGTCCCTCGAGCTGGGGTGAATGTCAGCGAAGGAACTTGGGGAGGACATATCTTTGAGTTTAATGATATCTTCGACACGGTGAAAGAAACAGGCGACCATGGTTCGTTTAACTCTTGGGGGCGCGACCGCTTTTGGCATCCTCATCGTCGGAAAATGAATGAGATAGCCGAAAAAAATCCTGCGCTCATCTTGGCTGATGCCGAGCGGACAACAATCATCAGAAACAACCGTTTCCGTTGCGACCGGGGCTGGGATATCGACCTTGACGATGGTTCGAGCAACTACCAAATCTATAATAACCTATGCTTGAATGGCGGCATCAAGCTGCGTGAAGGATTTTATCGAGTGGTGGAAAACAACATCATGGTCAATAATTCTTTTCACCCCCATGTGTGGTTTAAAAATAGTGGCGATGTGTTTGCACGCAATATCGTGATGACCGCCTATCGCCCAATCCAAGTCAATGATTGGGGCTTGATGGTGGACTATAACATCTTCACCGACAGTCTTTCCTATGCCGCCTCTCGCAAGAGAAACACCGATGAACATTCGATTGTGGCAGACATTCGATTTGCAAATCCTGAAACAGGCGATTTCTCGGTGTCTGACGACTCGGAAGCAATCACCAAAGGTGGCTTCCGAAATTTTGAAATGGATAAATTCGGTGTGCTTTCCCCTCGACTAAAAGCCTTGGCGAAAACACCACAAATGCCCATGCCTGTATTTATAAATAGCGGCGATAAAGACGAGCTGACAAGCTGGAGCGGGGTGGTGATTAAAAACTTGCAAACCCTTGGCGAGCGTTCTGCCACAGGGATGGACTCCGAGCGTGGTGTCTATGTGGTTTCGATAAACACCATGGGCGGAAAACTGCGCGACTATCTTCGTCCGAATGATGTTATCTTGAAAGTGGCAGGAAGCAAAGCCGACAATCTCAAAGAGATGCGCGAAGCACTTCAGCATGCCGACAAGTCGGGCGATGTAGAATTTATAATCTTCCGCACCCAAGCGGAAACCAAAATCACCATCCCTGGAAAATTGTTGGATTAGTTTTTTTTGCAACTACTCGGCGCTAAATTTGACTTTCGCCGAGTAGTTGTTTTTCTTCCTTTAGAACTCGCAAAATGAAAATAATAATTCTCGATGCCTATTCGGTCAATCCGGGGGATTTGTCTCTTGACTCCTTTGCGGAATTGGGCGAACTGCAAATTTATGACCTCACCCAGCCGCATGAAGTAGTGGCGCGAGCTAAAGAGGCTGAAATCATTCTCACCAATAAGGTGCTTTTCACTAAGGATGTATTTGCACAGCTCCCGAAGTTAAAATATCTGGGGGTGCTTGCCACGGGGGTCAATAATGTAGATTTGGCGGCAGCCAAAGAAGCCGGGGTTGTGGTTACTAATATCCCCGCTTATAGCACCGACTCGGTGGCGCAGATGACTTTTGCGCATTTCCTCACAGTGTCTAATCATGTGGAAGATTATAGTCGCTCGGTGAGCGCTGGCGAATGGGTGAAGGCGAAGCATTTTTGTTTCTACATCCACAGTCTGATGGAGCTAAGCGGCAAGACCTTGGGCATTGTGGGCTTTGGAAAAATTGGGCAAGCGATTGCAAAGATTGCGCTTGCCTTTGGCATGAAGGTGATTTTTGCTAATCGAAGCAACAAGCAAGGGTTGATGCCTGAAACGACTCAGGTGGAGCTGCATGAGCTTTTCCGCACCAGTGATTTCATCAGTCTTAATGCTCCGCTCACAGCCGATAATGAGGGCTTTGTGAATGCAGGCCTTCTGGCAACCTGCAAAAAAGAAGTGGTGATATCCAACACCGGGCGAGGTCCTTTGGTGAAGGAGTGCGACGTGGCTGATGCCTTAAATAAAGGAAGCATCAAGGCTTATTGTGCCGATGTGCTTTCTCAAGAGCCGCCCCGTGCCGACAATCCATTGCTTTCAGCCCCTAATTGCTATCTCACGCCCCATGTGGCATGGGCGAGCCTTGAGGCGCGCACTCGATTGCGAAAGATTGCTTATGATAATGTGCGAAGCTTTTTGAGCGAAAAAGCGATAAATGTGGTGAATTGATTTAAGATAAAATGTGCTCCAAGAGAAACAAGATAAACACTTCGCCTTTGAGCTTTTCGCGCAGTATCCGATAGGCATTGGCTTTGTGTGTCTTCACCGTGTTGATGGAGATGTTTAGCGCTTCGGCGATTTCTGGGTTTTTATATCCATGCAAGCTCAGTTCGATGATTTTTCGACCTTGGGGAGCGATGTCTTGGATGGCTTGATGGATAATCTGATAGGTTTCTTCCTCCAAAATAAATTCATAAAAAAGACTTTCATCATTCCAATTGTCTTTCAGCAATTGGTCTCTGCCAAGTTGTTGTTTTTGTTGATTTAAGCACTTGTTTTTGGCTGCAAGATAAAGAAAGCCTTTCAGATTGTCGAGGCTCTCAAATTGCTTGTCGCTTTCCCAAAAAAGAAGAAAGGCGTCTTGTGCAATATCCTCGGCAAGTTCACTGTCGATGAACTTTTGAGCAAAAAGGCAAATGGAAGGATAGAAACTCTTGAAAAAACGCTTAAATTCTTTCGCATCTCTTCGATTGAGCTTGTTGATGTTGATACTTGTAAGTTTCATTTAAATGCGTCCTTTTGCCTTAGCCTGCTAAATTAATTCTTTATTTGGAATTGCGAGCCTTTCGCCAAATCATTTTTTTAATACTTGCTTTGAATTGCAATCATTTTAGTCGGATGATTAAATCCCTCAAAAATAAATCTTATGTTTGCAGTGTGATTTGCCCCCCCCCCCATAAAATAAAAACAATGACAGAACTCAGTACGGAAGAAAAAATTAAAGTAGCAGCTCGCAAGGTTTTTCATGAAAAAGGATTTGCAGCCACGCGCACCCGTGATATTGCCGCAGAGGCGGGCATTAACCTCGCTTTGCTCAGTTATTATTTCAAAAACAAACAGTGGCTCTTCGAGGTGGTCATGGGCGAAACAATTTCTCTCTTTATCGAGGGAATTCGGAGGATTGTGAACCAAAGCGAAACTTCTTTTGATGAGAAAATCGAGCTTTTGGTGTCGAATTATATCGACATGTTTCTGAAAGAACCCACCATGCTTAATTTCATCTTCAATGAAGTTATTAATAATAACGCCGACTTGCTGACGCGCAGAATAGGGGTGAACAGCATGATTCAAAGTTCGGTGCTTTTTGTGCAATATGAGGAGCGCATGAGGGGCACAAACTTTGAAGGAATTGCATTCGTTCAATTTATGGTGAATGTCATGGGGATGATTGTTGTCCCATTCATGGCAAAACCCGTGGTGCAGGGTTTCTTGGCAGCTCCAAAGGACGAGCAATTTCAGCAAATGATGCTCGAACGAAAACGACTCATCCCAATTTGGATTAAAGCGATGATTGTGGCTGAAAGATAGCTTGTCATGGCGAAATTAAACCACGCTCTTATCATGTTCAAAAAACTCGACTTCTTCATTCTTTGTCTTATCGGCACGCTGATTCTCTCGGCGTTCATTCCGCGTGGTTTTGTGCTTGATTGGCATCGTCGCATTGAGCTGCTGTGCAATGTCGGCATCAGCCTGATTTTCTTCTTCTATGGCTTGAAGCTTAATAAAGCCGAAATCAGACGAGGGCTGAGCAACTACAAGTTGCACATCCTCGTGCAGCTGTGCACTTTTCTGCTTTTTCCCTTGCTGGCGTTCGCTTTGCGACCGCTCTTTGCGCAACTCGGATTAAGTGATTTCTGGATTGGGTTTCTCTTCTTGGCTGCATTGCCCTCCACGGTGTCTTCATCGGTGGTGATGGTGTCGATGGCGCGGGGGAATATCCCCGCTGCAATCTTCAATGCGAGCATCTCAGGATTGATAGGGGTGATTATCACTCCTTTTTGGATGAATATCAACAGTGGTGGAGGTGATTTCTGGAGCACATTCTTTCATCTTTGTCTGAGCATTCTGCTGCCTGTGGTATTGGGCTTTCTGCTGAATAAACGATGGGGAAACTGGGCGTCGAAACACAAAAAAACGCTGAGTAATTTCGATAAAAGCATCATCCTACTCATTGTCTTCAATAGCTTTAGCGAAGCTTTCAGCAGCGGACTGTTTGCGCAGTTTAGCTGGAAAAGCATTGCCCTTGTGGGCTTCTTTGTGGTGCTGATGCTTGCGCTGGTCTATGTCTTGATTCGGGGGATATCTCATGCGCTTCATTTTCCGGTGGAAGATGAAATCACAGCATGCTTTTGTGGCTCGAAGAAATCTTTGGTGCATGGCTCGGTGATGGTGCAGACCATCTTTAAGGGTGCACCATCACAAGCCATTGTGCTATTGCCCATCATGATTTATCATTCGGTGCAACTGGTGATTATCAGCTTTATTGCGCAGCGATATGCGGGGCGAGAGTCCTAATTCTCTTTAGGCATCGAGGCTTCGTCTAAATGAATATACTGATTGGTTTTCACTCGTGGAACGGCGTTGATTAGGATTAGTCCTTGGGTGTTGCTCACCTCAATGACGGGCTTATCCTGATGCGGTTGTCGAGAGCGTACATCATCGAGCATCACCATATTGCAATTCTTTAGCACGAGCGAAGCGCCTATTTCGGTGGAAATATCCACATTGCGAAACTCTATTTCTTCTCCTAGCTCCACCTGAAAGCCTTTCTTCGCCTGCATCTGAATATTTGAAAACGACACATTGGAGGTGGGCATTTCTTCAAGCCCCAACAATTCGCCTGCTAGACCAATATTGGTGGCGCTGATGTTGCTAAAATGGATGTTGCGGAATTGAGGTGTTCGCACGCTCACACGCTCGGGAGTCTGGTCGTTGTCGTAATATGGGTTGAGGCTAATGGCAGCCCCTAACACATTGTGCATAATGATATTGTTGGCTCGGATATTTTCTACCGCACCACCTCGCCCACGTGAGCTGTTGAAGCAAATGCCGGCATCGGTGCCGTCAAACACGCATGCCGAAACGACCACTTGCTTCACGCCGCCCGACATCTCGCTCCCAATAGACACCGCCGCTCGTCCAGCTCGCATAATGCAATTGCTGATGGTGATATTCTCGCAAGCTCTGCCATAGCTTCGCCCACTGCCATCACGCCCCGATTTGAGGCTTATGCAATCGCTGCCAACGCTAATATTGCAATTGGAAATGCTCACGTTTTGGCATGAGGAGGGAACAATGCCATCGGCATTCCATGTCGTAGTGGTGTTTTCAATAATGACGCCATCAATGCGGATATCCTTGCACCCCACAGGGTTGATTGTCCAAAGAGGGGCATTGATGAAGCTAACCCCCGAAATCAAGATGTTCTCGCTTTCGAGCAATTGGACAAAGGGCGGAGGGAAAAACAAATGACCGATACTCTTTCCGTAGTAGGCATCCACTTGCATCCCGATGTTTTGCTCGCCCCACATTTGTTGATATTTATTGAGTTCGCCAACCGACCCGTTAAGCTTGATTTTCTCTTGCTCCTGCATCCATGCTTTCTGCCACGCTTCGCCATTACCATCTAAAGTTCCTTCGCCCTTAATCGACACATTTTTTAGACTGTCGCCATAGATGAGCGGTTTGAAACTTTGCATGAAAACACCTTCCCAGCGCACTTTTTTATAAGGTAGGTATTCATCGAAATCCGAAGTGAATGAGAGTGTTGCGCCAGCTTCCAGATAGATGGTGATATTGTCGGCCATTTCAATGGCGCCTGTGATATATGTCCCCGCAGGAAAATATAGCGTGCCACCTCCTTTGGCAGATGCCTTTTGGATGGTTTTGTTGATTTGCTCGGTGCATGATTTGGCGTCTTTGCCTTTGGAAGCTAGACGCTTCATGTTGTAGGTGTGGGCTTGTGCCGAAAATGCCAATAAGAGAAGGGCGCAGCCGATAGATGTGGATTTGAAAAATCTCATGTATAGAGGTGTTTTAGTTGTTTCTTTCTAGGAGTTGATGCAGTCCTTTAGGTGGTTTGTTTTCCAGCCGAGGAGCATTTGGTTGAAGTCCGAATTATAGGTGGAATGATACTGTTGCAAGCTAAGTTCGGCTTGGGTAATTCCTGATTGGACAATCTTTTTTATCGGTTTCAGATATTCGCTTTCGTCGGTGGTGCGGCATCGTTTGGCGCGGCGTGTCAGTCCGTCATCGGCAAGTCTGACCATTTCTTGCGCAATGTCGAGTGCATTGAGTTTTCCCACCTCTGCACGAAGTGCTTTTCGAGGTATTTGCAGGCGCAATTCTTTCAAATCCGAGATCTTCCAATTCTGAATCATTTTGGTGGCTTCGTTTCGACTTTGCTCATCATAGAGCAGTCCCACCCAGAGGGCGGAAAGTGCAGCTATGTGTCCCACGCAGCTCGCATCAGCGCCCCGCATTTCGATATATTTTTTCAGTCGAACATCTGGGAATACCGTAGTGCAGTGGGTGTCCCAATCTTGCATCGTGGCTGTTTCGGCATGCTCTCCCTGCATGAATTGGCGAAAGGTCATGCCCTCGGCAGGGATATACTTTCCGTGGCGATGGATGAAATACATCGGCACATCGAGGAGATAGTCCACCCAACGCTCAAAGCCGAAATTATCATCAAAGATGAAGTCAAGGAATCCGCAGCGATCGGGGTCGGTGTCATTCCATATTTCGGTTCGATAGGTGAGATAGCCATTGGGCTTTCCTTCGGAGAAGGGCGAATTGGCAAAGATGGCTGAAGCGATGGGCTGCAACGCCTGAGCGATGCGCATCTTTTGAATCATGTCTTGCTCGCTCGAATAGTCCAGGTTTACTTGAATAGTTGCGGTGCTTGTCATCATGTGTAGCCCATGCCCGCCCACGGTGGGCATATATTGGCGCATGATGCGATATCGCTCCTTGGGCATCCAAGGAATGTCGCTCACCCGCCAAAGCGGGTCGGCACCCATGGGGCAGGTGAAGAAGCCTAGCTGCTTGCTAATCCGCGCGAGCGTGTCGAAATGCTTATGTGTTTCCACATAAGTCTGATGCATGGTTTTGAAATTTTTCCCTGAGAGTTCAAATTGTCCCCCCGGCTCAAGAGTGATGGAGGCGCCATCTTTCGACAGCCCGATGAGGTTTTCGTCCTCTAAGATACTTTCCCATCCTTCTTGTCGAAACGCTTCGAGCACCTGCTGTATTCCGGGCTTGGAATCATAGGATAAACGAGTATAATCAATAGCGTTATATAAAAATTTCTCATGCTCTGTGCCAATTCCCCAGTCTTCAAAAGGAGTATTTCCTTCGATGAAATAGTCGATAAGCTGTGTTTTATCTCGGATAATCTGATTCATTTGTTTCTCTTTCAATGCTATGTTGTGTATGCAAAGATGAGAATATCTTTTTGCATTCGCAAAATGTAGGGTTTCACCATTTGCAAAATTAGCATTATCTTTGTGCTTGAAATCAGCAGGATAAAAAAATAGCCACCCACGGGTGGCTTCCTGCAAACCAATGTGCCGAAGCTAGCAATAGCAGACGGGTCGGCGGTTTGCGCTATATATTTCCCCGAATCCCCACCGCATGCGGTGGGGATTTTTATAGGATTTCAGGAGACGCTATAATAATAGCCCCTCACGTTTCAGCAAAGCTTCCGTGCTTGGTTCTTCGCCACGGAATCGTTTATAAAGCTCCATCGGGTGTTCGCTTCCTCCCTTTTCAAGGATGTGGGTGCGGAAGCTGTCGGCAGTCGTTTTGTCGAACACGCCATTGGCTTGAAACACCGAAAAAGCATCAGCGTCGAGCACCTCCGCCCATTTATAGCTATAATATCCGGCAGAATATCCCCCAGCGAAGATGTGCGAAAAGGCAGTACTCATCAGTCCGCCCTCCACTTGGGGCATCAGCTCGGTGCGCTCCATTGCTTGGGCTTCAAAATCGGCAATGGATTGCGCCATTGGTTCTGTCTGCGAATAATACGCCATGTCGAGCATCGCAAAGCTCAGTTGGCGTTCCGACGCATAGCCCGCGAGGAAGTTTTTCGCTTCAAGCAGCTTTTCAATTAGGCTTGCTGGTATCGGCTCGCCCGATTGATAGTGCACCGCAAAGGTGTCGAGCCACGCTTTTTCAAACGCCCAATTCTCATGCATCTGCGAGGGGAGTTCCACGAAATCCCAATAGACGTTTGTGCCCGAAGTGCTCGGATAGGTACAGCGGGTGAGCATGCCATGCAGCGCATGACCGAACTCGTGGAGCAGGGTGGTTACCTCATCGAAAGTGAGCAGCGAGGGGGTGCTCGCTGTCGGCTTGGTGAAATTACACACAATGCTGATGTGCGGACGATGGTCGATGCCCTCCTGCAGATATTGCCCTTGATAGTCGGTCATCCACGCCCCTGCTCGTTTCGATTCACGAGGGAAGAAGTCGGCATAAAACACCGCCAAAAATTCGCTTGAGGCATCAAAGACTTCATAGGCTTTCACATCGGGATGATAGACTTCAATCTCGGGAGCTTCTTTAAAGGTCAAGCCATAGAGTGTGCCTGCCAATCCAAACACGGCTTCCACCACTTTTTCGAGCTGAAAGTATGGTTTGAGTTCCTCTTCCTTGAAACCGAATTTCGAGTTTTTGAGTTTCTCGGCATAATACGCCCAGTCCCAACGTTGCAATTCGCCTTTCAGTCCTTGCTTTTTGGCGAAGCGTTGCATTTCATCATACTCCGCAATGGCAAAGGGGCGAGAATTGAAGTGCAGTTCCTCGATGAACCCTTGCACATTTGCCACCGATTCCGCCATGCGCTCTTCCAGCACAAAGTCGGCGTGCGAAGCATAGCCAAGCAAGTTTGCTTTTTGCAGTTTCAATTCGAGCATTCGCAAAATGACCGCGTTATTATCGTGCGCATTGTTTTGGTTTCCCTTGCAAGCCGAGGCATGGAAGAGTTTTTCGCGAAGACTTCTGTTGTCGGCATACTTCATAAACGGCACAAAGCTAGGGTGCTGCAATGAGAATAGCCAACCTTCTTTGCCTTTCGCTTTCGCTTCATCTTCGGCTGCCTCGATGACAAAATCGGGCAAGCCTGCCAAATCCGTTTCCTCAGTGAGCAGGAGTTCAAAAGCATTGGTTTCCGCCAACACATTTTGCTGAAATTGCAAGCCGAGTTGGCTCAATTCGCCTGTGATGGCTCGATATTTTGGTTTGTTTTCTTCGGAAAGGTTCGCTCCGCTGCGCACAAAACTAGCATAAGTCTTTTCGAGCAGCGTGCTTTGTTCGGGAGTGAGTTTCAACTGTTCTTTTTGCTGAAAGACTGTTTTCACACGAGCAAAAAGCGGTTCATTCAGACTCACATCGTTGCCAAATTCAGCGAGCATCGGCGCAACTTCTTGGGCAATCACCTCCAGTTCATCGCAAGTGTGGGCTGAATTGAGGTTGAAGAAGATGCCCTGAATGATGTTCAAGCGCATCCCCATGAAGTCCATCGCCATGATGGTGTTTTCAAAGCTTGGCGCATCGGGGTTTCCGATGATTTCGTTCATCTCGGCACGAGCTTCCTCAATGGCGGATTTGAAAGCAGGCAGATAGTGTTCGTTTTTAATGCTCGCAAACGGTGCAGTGCCGTGAGGCGTGTGGAAGGGGTGTTGAAGTGGGTTCATTTGGGAATTATGTTCTGTCTAAAAAATAAATTAACACTTTATCTTTATGTGTGTTTTTCAGTGAGTTGTGAGTGATTTCAGAAGAATTTCGGAATAAACTATCTTGATGATGGGATTTTAACACTTCAAAGAAGTGTGTGTATATCAGCAAACTATGATTTATTTCGGAAAACTTCGGAATTATCACAGAGCACCCAATATTTTCCAGGAGCACTCTTGATAATACCCTCTTTTCTCATTTGAGTTAAAAGCGTTTTTACCTTATTTTCTTTTTTCTGGTCATTTAAGACATCTGGAAGTTTATCCAATAATAATGCATCTATTTTAGTTCGGTTCGCACGCTTGAATTTTTGGAGATACTCTACAATTAGCTGCTTATAGTAGCTGTCATTTAAGCCTTTATTCTTAATATACTCGGCTTCATCATCAGCTTCTTTTGCCACTTTTGAAGAAATAAACACATGCGGAAGCCTTCCTTCAATCAATTTGCGTTTTCTCAAATAGCGAATAGCATCCTTATCTAAGGTTTTGTTTTTGGCGATGTTATCCAATAAGATAACGTCTTCAAAAGATAATTCTGGCATTTGGGCAATCTTTTGGGCGTAATCTATGTTGTTGATAAACCCTCGAAACGTCACCAACACCTTTCCATTAGAAAAATTATAATCGGGCAAGGGGAAATATTTGTTCTTTTGAATGCTAAACATCTTCCGAATGCCGCTTCCAATGGTGTCAATCATGTTGAGCGACACCATGGCTTGTGCTAACAATGGGTTTCGATAATTATTCTCTGGAGCATTGTTCAACACGACACTTTCAACACTCTGCGGAATGAAGCTCCCTGAGTTTAAAAAACTCAGCGTGCTACGTTCACTTTCCACCACCACAATCCTCCCACCTTTCGTATAATCTTGATGGGCAATGCAATTATTCAAAGCCTCTCGAATGATGTAGGGGTCGTATTGGTCAACTTCTTGTGGAAATATTGTCCCCGTTTGAAGGTATCTGTACTTCAAAATGCGAATCTTTGCAGCCACATCTTTCACACTGAGGATTAGCGGACAAAAGAAGTGTTCATAATCCTTTTCGATTTCGTCCTTATCTCGCAATATCCATGTGA
>JBKECD010000176.1:0-9605 GCA_047974225.1 Mangrovibacterium sp. | reverse complement strand
AGAAAGTATTGCGAGAGTAGCTCAGTTGGTAGAGCACAACCTTGCCAAGGTTGGGGTCGCGGGTTCGAATCCCGTCTCTCGCTCCATAAAGGATGCCCGGATGGTGAAATCGGTATACACGTTGGACTTAAAATCCAATGACCATTACGGTCGTGCGGGTTCAAGTCCCGCTCCGGGTACTAAAAATTGCGAGAGTAGCTCAGTTGGTAGAGCACAACCTTGCCAAGGTTGGGGTCGCGGGTTCGAATCCCGTCTCTCGCTCAGAGCAAAAAGCTGTTCATGCAAATGAACAGCTTTTTTTATTATCTTTGACGAAATAAAAAACAGAAAATTATGCATTTGGCTTACGTCCTATACAACTTAGAGCGCGACCGCTGGCACTACGGCTGCACCAGCAATGAAGATTTGAAAAAAGTAGAAAACGCCCACAACAAAGGAATCATCGACGAAACACGCGGTTCAGGCACTTGGACACTGATGTATCACGAGAAATGCAACAGCCAATCCTATGCCATCCGAAGAATACGCTTCTTCAGAAGCGTAGCCGGTCAGCGATATTTAAAACGCATATTGAATTATTGAGAAAAAGGGAAAACCATTCTCAACTCTCAATTCTCAACTCTCCAAGCGAAACTGTCGAGTTCTTTATTAATGTATTCCCAAGCGGAATCGGGGATTTTTGCACCGATAACTTTGATTACTTCCGAAGCGAGCAAACTCCCAATGCGTCCGCATTGGTTATATTTCAATCCATTAGCCATCCCATAGAGGAATCCCGAAGCATAAACATCGCCAGCACCCGTGGTGTCGATGGCATTCACTTTATAGGGTGGAATTAGGAAAATCGAACCGTCGGCTTGCACCAGCGAGCCTCGACCGCCCACTTTCACCACCACCACCTCGCATTGCTTCGCCATGACGCCTAAGGCTTCGGCTGGCTCTTTGCCCGTATAGGCTTTCGCCTCTTCTTCATTGGCAAACACAATATCTACATAATTATCCAAGAGGTGCTTCATGAAATCAAGATTCGCCTCCACCACATTATAGCTCGCCATGTCGAGCGACACTTTCAGCCCACATTTCTTAGCTCGCTTCAGAATATCCTCGATGAGCGCATGATTGAACACTAAATAGCCCTCGACATGCAGGATGTCATAAGGCTTAAAAAGCTTATCGTTGAGATCACTCGGCTTGAGTTCGCTTGCCGCACCCAGATAAGTGCCAAAAGTGCGCTCCGAATCAGGCGAAATCAACGTAGCAGCCACTCCCGAAGGGATTGTGCCTTGCAAACGATGGAAGTTCACACCCAAGTCAGCAAAAGATTGCTGAAAGAAATTGCCCATTTCATCATCATTAACCTTTCCGACAAATGCCGCTTTGCCACCAAGCTGCGCAATTCCTCTAACAGTGTTGGCTGCCGATCCTCCTGTTTCGATGCTCGGATTAAGATTGGCTGTTGATTCGATAATATGTTTTGATTGATTGGCATCCACCAACACCATACTTCCTTTAGGGAGCTTAAAATCACCTAAAAGCTCATCGGACGGCAGTTGCACCAAGACATCAACTAATGCACTGCCGATGCCTACAATTGTTTTTTCGCTATTCATAAAGTCAAATTAATAAAAAAGCCCACTAACGTGGGCTTTTTATATAAGTATATATGTATCTGCTTTTCGTATTACAAATTGAATATTCTACTCAGACTCCAACCTGAATCTTGAGGCTGCGCAAGCACTAAGACAATCACTAGAATCACAAAGAATAACAAGGCTGAGAAGAAAAGTATAATACCTTTTTTGTATCCTTTTTTCTGCACCTCAAGCGTTTTGAAGGCTTCGATGCGATTAATCTTAGTAACCATTTTTTTCAATGCCACTTGATCTTTCACAATATAATCATACGCACCATACTTCATGGTGTTGATCGCCACCTCGATGCTATCATTTCCCGAAAGGAAGATAAACTCTACGTTCGGATATTTTGCTTTCGTTGCTTTCAATACCTCAATGCCACTAATTCCACCCAAAAGGTAGTCTTGAATAACAATCGCAGGCTCTTTTGTTTCGATTGCTTTCAACACATCTTCCCCCGAAAGAAATGCTTCCACGTCAATATATCCGTTAGTTTTTAGAAAACTAACCACTAATCGGTTGTAAACTTGGTTATCTTCAACGACAAAAATGAGCGGTTTTTTACTATTCAAAGCCATAATATTGTTGTTTTAGCCTAATTTCTTGGTGTTTCTACTTTTGTTTTAAAGCTGCTGAGCGCAAATCTTCTTCACTTCAACAGCGCAAATATAATATAAAATTACAACCAGACAAGTTTTTTAGAAACTTATACCATTTTGCCTGCGCATTTTTTAAATGCTTGTTAATGTTCACTTGAACTAAGCATATTCCTACGAATTGCATCCTCGCTGAAATTCTGCCTAAGACTGCACGAAAAGAATCAGCGCAAAAAGATATTTGAGCTCTTCACGCAAAATCTTCTTCGCCGCTTTTTTGTAAGCCTTCACCATATCAATCGTAATACCTAATCGCTCTGCTACCTCCACCTCTCGCATTTGCTTGAGATAACTCAGCTCAAACACCTCCCGATATTTCATGGGCACTTTTTGAAGACAAGCATTTATTTCACGATACACCTCTGATTTGATAATCCTCAGGCTCGCATCTTGCTCATAATCTAATTCCGAAAACCCTTCAGCATAGTCTTCCCTGACCTTCCCCGCTCGCAAAGCATTCAGGCAGCGATTGCGCACCATCGAATATAAATAGCCTTTCAGCTTGGCAGCATCATTGATACTGAAATCCTTTTCGAGCAAATCGACAAACACATCTTGCACTTGGTCTTTTGCGGCTTCTTCATCCTTCAGATAGCTATAAGCAAAGAAACACAGACTCTTATAGTAATGCTTGTAGAGCACTTTCAAAGACTGCATATCTCTGTTCTGCACAAACCGTTTTTCCGTTTCCAAGCACAAGTCTTGCTTCATATCAATCCAAAGCTAGCATTTAATTTCGCAAATATACATAGAACTTTATCTTTTGAAAAAAATCTGCAAGCTTTCCAATAGAAAATTGTTTCGATTTTCTTCAACAAACCCTTCTCTCCTCTTATTTATCTCTGAGATATCTGTCATTCTGCCGATTATTGACCGTATATAAGTGGTCGGCTCGCTGCCTGATTTTACTTTCGAGCAAGTTCGGATAGTTGGGATGCTCTTTCAGAAATTCTTCGACAATCGCCAACGCCTCAGGAGATGTGTGCCCAGAAAGCAATGCCGAACACCAATTGGCAGGGAAAAAGATATCGCCTTCACGCTGCACCTCAACGAGCCTGTCTAGTGCCTGACGAATATATTCGAGCGACTCGGGATATCTCGCTGGATGGTTCAACCATTTCAAAGCACTTTGCGCCCACGGCTCAACTCTCCAACTCTCCGAAAGCATCAACTGATTAAAGAAATCTGCTCGCTGCACTTGGGTCGGTGCTAGCGCCTGCATGACAAACACATATTCTTGTCGCCTATCGGGATTACTTATACGTGCTAATTGCTTCGAAAGAATTTCATTCGCCTTACCACTCCTATAAATCGCAAGCGTGTAGGAATAGCCTATCAGGTCTTTTTCACCCACGCCATAACGGTCGGCTTCGGAAGAGCTGTCCCATATCTGATATAATCGTTCTATCGACTTCTCCGAAGAAGCTATATTGGCAAATGATTTCAGCGCCAAGCTTGCCAAAGCTTTGTTATTGCAGTCCGTCAATTGAAATAAGCAATCTTCATAGTCGGCTCTCAGCTGCTGGTCAGGTTTCAGAAAAAGTCGAACACAGCTTTCGGCATAATTCAGCATCTGGCGAAAAATCTGAGCATCTTTTTCGCTATTAGCAAAATCCATGACCGACTGCAAAAACGCATCTGGCATCACATCATTATGCATCACCCCTTCATAAAGGCTCATCAACATGGAGAAGCGAGCTATCGGCGGAAACGTTCCCCAGTTTTTCAGCATCCATTCCGTGCTCGAAGCATCAGTCTGAAAATAACCATAGCCCCTGCCATCAGCGTTTGGCACGACATAATTCTCTCGATTTGCCAAAATGATTTCAGCAACGGGAGAATCGTCAGTCATTTTCACCTGATGATAAATAATCGTGTCCTGCCCGACCTCCATCAGTGAAAAATCAAGCGCCCACATCCTTTTCATCCCCCATAAGTCGATTTGCTGCACAAGCGCTTTATCTTTTTTTCTGCGTAATTGTATTTTCGGCATGCCCTGCCCCTTCACCCAAATATCACTCCAAGCAATCAAGTCTTCCGCTGTTTTGGCATTAAGGACTTCAATCAGTCCGTCCCAATCCGAATTTCCATAGGCATATTTCTTCAAGTATTCCCGAATAGCCTCCTGAAACTTCTCTTTCCCAATTTTTTTCACCAACATTTCCATCACAATCGGACTTTTATTATAGACCACATTACTATAAATCAAACCCGCATTGCGAAGATTATCGAGCGGCTGTTGAATCGGAGTTGCACCCCCCGTGCGATCTTCAGAATACGACGAAGGATAGTATCCCATGATGAAGCTCAATTCTTGCTCGATATGCGGATACATCGGTTCGACAATCTGTGCAGCAAACCAATTAGCAAAGACTTCTTTATTCCACACATCGTCGAACCATTTCATCGTTACATAATCGCCAAACCACATGTGCGCTGTTTCGTGGGCTATCAGGCGGCTGCGAAGAATAGAGTCGTTTGCCGAAGCATTTTCCTCTAGAAACATTCGGCGATCATTATATAAGGTAGCCCCCATATGCTCCATACCTCCATATTGAAAACCCGGCAGAATAATTAAATCATATTTCTCAAATGGATATTCAACACCCGTGTATTCCTCCATCCAAGCTAGCGAATGATAAACTTCATCGAGAATATCCTCGCATTGTGCTATTTTAGCGGCATCAGTTTCTCGGTGATATAAAGATATCGCCCGACCATCCCTTTCCGACTCCATCAGCTTGAAACTTCCAGCCACAAAAGAAAATAGATAGGTACTTATCGGTTCCGTCATGCGGAAATGAACCATTTTCCGACTAGAAGACATGCGCTCCAAGCGCTCGACACTCCCATTGCCAATAGCCTGCCACACGGTGGGCACTTCCAATCGAAGCTGAAACGGGGCTTTCAGATCGGGCTGATCGAAGCATGGGAAAAGCGTGCGCGCCCTATCAGGCACAAGCAAGGTATAGACAAAGCCCTCTCGTCGGTTGAGCGATTGACTACCCGCCACAAATTTGATTGTTATTTGATTTGAGCCCAAAGAAACCTGTTTTTCAGGAATTACAATATGCTGATTTTCAACCTTACATTTCACCACTCGACCATTCACCATCAACTGCTGAATGTCGGCAACATTCCCTGTAAAGTCGAAAATAACAGGCACTTGCTTTGCAAGCGTAAGGCTCAGCGTGAGGCTTGCACGGATATTCTCCGACGGTTTTTCAGGAATGGAAAAAGATAAATCATATTTCACTTCCGCATAATGCTCTTTTCGGAATTGTGCCAATTCACGGCTCACCCCTTCATCGAGCAAGCCTGCTGCACTCGCAGCAACAGAAAGGAAAATTGAAAAAAACGAAAAAATAAGTGTTCTCATCTAACTATTAGTATTGTTTTATCCGACAAAGATAGGAAAATGTAATCAAACTGTATTCCTTTTGTAATCGCGCTGTAATAATCTCATCGCTACTTTGCAGTGTAAAACAAAAGAACAAGTTTATGAATTTCAAGAAAGCAATTCTTTGCTGTGCGCTTTCCTTCTTCTCGATTCTCGCTTTGGCACAAAAAGCAACTGTTGTAGGGACGGTCATCGACAAGAAAAGTGGCGAAACATTAATTGGCGCAACCGTCATGCTGCAAGGCACAACCAATGGCGCAATGGCAAACTTCGAAGGCAAATATTCCTTCACCGCCAATGCAGGTGTATATAATATAGTATGCTCCTTCGTTTCCTATGAAACCCAAACGATCGAGAACGTTAGTCTCCAAGCTGGCGAAACCTACACCTTTAACTTCGACATGCTAGATGCAGCCGTAGAAATTGGCGGTGTGGAAGTGGTGGCGAAGATGAACCGCGAATCGGAAGGCATGCTGCTCATCGAGCAACGCAATGCTGTGGTGGCGGTGCAGGCAGTGGGCGCACAAGAGATGTCGCGCAAGGGAGCTAGTGATGCCGAAGCGGCGGTAACGAAAGTTTCAGGCATTTCAAAGCAAGAAGGCGTGAAGAATGTCTTTGTGCGTGGACTGGGCGACCGCTATAATTCGACTACCCTCAACGGATTTCCCGTGCCTTCGGAAGACCCCGAATATAAAAATATCTCGCTCGATTTCTTTTCTTCGGATATTATTCAGGCGGTGGGCGTGAATAAAGTCTTTTCAGCCCACACCAATGGCGATGTGGCTGGTGCCGACATCAATGTGCTGACCAAAGAAATGAAAGGCGACTCGAAACTCAGCATCGACATTTCCACTGGCGGAAACTCGCAGACTATCGGCAAAGATTTCTATCGCCCCGATGGCGTGAGTGCCTTCGGCTTTGCCGACAAGACAGCTGGCACCACCAACATGACCGACTATGACTTCGCCAACTCGCTCAACCCCTCGGTGGCTAGCGGAATGAACCTCAACAAAGGCGTGAAAGTGTCGGGCGGAAAACAGTTTGAAAAGCTGCAATTTCTCGTGGTAGGCTCTTTCGATACGAAGATGAACTTTTCAGAAGGCAACACCAAGAACACCACTACAACAGGCACCGTGTGGCTCGACCAAGACTATCAGAAATACACCGAAACATACACCCACATGCTGATGGGCAATGTGGATTACAGCTTGAACAAGGTGAAATTCGCCTACAACGGTTTTCTGATTCACAACACCACGCAGACCTATGCGCAGTATGCCGGATATGATGGCGAGAAGTTTCAAGATTCCGACAGTTCGGAAGGGCTGCTGATTCGGCAGCAAGCCAACGACAACACCCTCTTTGTGAACCAACTCATCTCCAAATGGACACTCAACGAAACATCAGATTTAGATTTCGGTGTGAGCCTTAACTTAGTGAGCGGAAACGAGCCTGACCGTCGATTTAATTATCTTTCCGACATGGGTGATGGCACACTTCGTCCGACAGCTGGAACTGGTCGCCAACAACGATTCTTCTCTGACCTCAATGAGCAAGACTTTAACGTGCGTGCCATCTACTCGCATCGCCTTTCCAAAGAAGAAACTAACGCTTCGGCATTCAAAATCGGCTATAACGGACGCTTTGTGCAACGTGATTTTGAGGCTATCGAATATGACCATGGCTTCAGTGCGCAAGATGTCGCCACTTTCCCTAAAGACAATATTGATTTAGATAGCTATTTCAATCAAAACAATATCAGCTCGTCGATTGTAGGTGGGAAATTCACCCTCGATAGGAACAACGACAACTATTCGGTGGAAAGATATTCCAACTCTGTCTTTGGCGAATTGACTTATCAATTCAACCCCAAGTTTATTGCCGCTGTGGGCTTGCGCGCCGACCAAGTGCTGATGCAGGTGGATTATGAAGTGGACAGAGGAGGTACAGTTGGTTCAACAGAAATCAATGAGCTTTTCATCTTGCCAAGCCTGAATCTAAAATATGAGCTGAACGAGAAACATGCCCTCCGCTTTGGTGCTAGTCAGACCTACACCCTGCCACAAGCTAAAGAGATTTCACCCTTCCGATATATTGATGTGAGCTTCCAATCGCAAGGAAACCCGCTAGTGAAGCCTGCCACCAACTATAATGCCGATGTGAAGTGGGATTACTTCCTTTCCAACGATGAAATGCTCACGCTGACTGGCTTTGCGAAAATTATCGAAGACCCAATTTCAAGAGTGGAGAAGCAAAGTGCCGGAAACTTCCTCACCTATGACAATATCTCCGACCAAGCCACTGTGGCTGGCGTAGAGCTGGAAGTGCGCAAGAATATTTTCAAGAGAAGCAAGGAGGAAAACGACCGCCTGTCGAAGCTTTCAATGGGCTTGAACACCTCATATATCTATACGCAAGTAAAGCTCGACCAAGCTGATGACTTCACCAACACGGAGTCGGAACTCGAAGGCGCATCGCCCTTCCTGCTCAATGTCGATTTGTCGCACAACATCAAGAAGAACGATTTTGCACTCACCAATTCGCTCGTGTTCGCCTACTTTTCCGATAGAATCTACACCACAGGCATGGTGGGCTTCCAAGACATTGTGGAGAAAGGTGTGGCATCGCTCGACTTCGTGTCGAAAGTGGAACTAAACCAGCATTTCGGCATTTCGCTGAAAGCGCAGAACCTGCTCAACCCACACTATAAACTCTCGCGCCAAGCCAATGCCTCAACTGCCGAGCCAATTGTGTTGAGCAGCTATCAGAAAGGCTTGAACTTCAGCGTGGGGCTTTCCTATACATTCTAGCAATTAAATAATTTGAAATATTAAACAACAAAATCCGTATTGAAATGAAAAGATTTTTTCCTTTAGTTTTGGCTGTGGCATTGATGGCGACAGCTTGCAATGAAGACGACAACAACAATGGCGGCGAAAAAGCAGCCAATGAATTGTCGGGCGATGTAACCGGCACCGTAACGCTCGATGCTTCGGTGGAGTATGACTTGAAAGGTGCGCTCATCGTAACCAATGGCGCAACCTTGAACATTCCTGCGGGAACAACCATCAGAGCACAAAAAGGCTTCGGCAAGTATATCTTGGTGGAGCAAGGTGGCACGCTGAATGTGAATGGAACTGCCGCAGCTCCTGTGGTGATGACTGCCGATGATGAAGATGCCGCAACCGCTGGCTATTGGGGCGGACTAATCATCAATGGTAAAGCTCCGATTTCGGGCGCAACTTCTGGCTCAACTGCCACCACAGAGGTGAACAACGCCTATATCTATGGCGGAAGCGATGCTACTGACAATTCAGGTTCGATTACTTACTTGGTGCTCAAATACACCGGTGCGAAATCAAGCTCAAGCATCGAGCACAACGGACTAACCCTAAATGCAGTGGGCAATGGCACTAAAATCGAAAACATCTTTGTGGTTGATGGTGCTGATGATGGTATTGAGTTCTTCGGTGGCTCGGTGAATGTGAGCAACCTCTTGGTGGTGAACTCCGATGACGACATGTTTGACTTCACACAAGGATACACCGGCACGCTGACTAACTGCTATGGCGTGTGGGAAAATGGTTTCACAAGTGGCGAATCAGACCCTCGCGGTGTGGAAGCTGATGGTAACTTCGATGGATTAGGTTCTGACCACCTTGACCAATCCAACTTCACCATCGCCAACATGACAATCCAAAACCTTTCGTCTTTCGAAATGCAAGATGCCATTAAAGTTCGTCGTGGTGCAACAGCTGCAATCACTAATGCCTTAGTGAAAGGTGGCTTAGCAACCGACTTGGTGGACTTGAAAGACTCCAAAGGAAATGCCACAGACAACACTTCTGTTTCAGTTACCTACACCAACACGATTACCAACGAAATCAACCAAGCAGGTTCGGCTAGCGTGGAAGT
>JBKECD010000194.1:0-6377 GCA_047974225.1 Mangrovibacterium sp. | reverse complement strand
TAGGGATAAATGGCAGGTGAAACTAAAGCCTGTAAGGCTGACCCATATTCGTAATTCGTAATTGAAAATTCGTAATTGATTTACGGGTCGGACTTTGGTTGCTGAGCGAAGTCGAAGTATCAGCCCTTTTCTTTTCTCCATTCATCACACAGGCATAAATGCCTGTGCTATTACAGAATACCCTTTCAGGGTAAGGATTACCCACACATTTTGGCGAAGAATCATAAAAAAATCCCCACCAAGCAAAAACTCGATGGGGATTTAGGGTTGTTTTTATTTCAGATTAGACTGAAAAGGGATTATTTTGCCCAGAATAACTTCACATAGTAAGTATTGGTCGCACCATTATTAGTCGCTTCGTTATACTTCGCTGTGTTGTTATCACGTTCATCAGCTGGATATCTCAAACGAACAGGCACTTCCGAACAATCACTTGTCATATTGTCAGTTTGGAAATACAACACGGGATATCCTGTGCGACGTACTTCTGCCCATGCTTGCACCATTTGAATCAAACTGAAGTGCAACCATTTTTGCGTTGCAATCGCTTCTTCTTCTGAATCATAGGCAGACCATTTTGCAGCAGCAAAATCAGCCACCTCAGTTGAAGTAGGCGCATCAAGAGGAGTACGATAAGTACCAGTAGCATTCATACCATAATAATACTCAATCGACTGAGTTACTCCAAGTTTGAAAGCAGCTTCAGCATCTCCCGAAGCATAAGCTTTTTGATAAGCCTCCGCTTTGGTGAACGACACCTCAGCAGCAGTCATCAAGATACCTGGGAAGTCAGGGTTACGACTCAATGTAGCAGTATCCACCGCAGCATAATATCTCGCAGTAAAGTTTGCATCTTGCACCGACTCACTATCCTCAGGATCAATACCGAAATAATCGCCATCGCTATTAGGGTCGTAAAGTATTTCTAGGCGAGGGTCGCCAGTCAAAACTGAAATCATCATAGAAGAAGCACGGTTACATTGCCCTCCCCAAGATTCAAAACCATTCATGATTTTATCTTCGATTTTGAATCCATCTTCATCAGCTTCAATTTGGATTGATTCAGCATTGCTATCAACCATAGGATAAGTAGAAGCATTCTCAAGCATTTCTTTGATTGCAGCTTTAGCCTCAGTGGAAATTGTTCCATTAGTCGCACGCATAGCAATACGCAAGCGCAAAGAGTTGGCATATTTTCTCCACATCGCAAGGTCGCCATTATTAATATAATCTTGCGCTGTAAGATAGGTAGAAGTAAACGATGAAGGACTGTAACTAGCCAAGCTTGTATTGATAGCCTTCAAATCATCGAGCATCATTTTATACAGTTCCGAAGCGCTGTCATATGACGCATAAGAAGAAGCCACATCACTTGTAGAGGCTAGATAACCAGCTTCTGAAAAAGGCACATCACCCCAAAGGTCGATGATTTGTTGCAACTGCTCATAGACAAAAATCTTCGACAACCAGATTGTAACTTCATAGTTCGCTTTTTCAGCCTCACTCAAGCTGTTGTAGGTTTTCTCCAACAAGCGGAATTGAGTTAAAACATTATAGAAGTTTTTCCAACGGTCATTGTTGTAGTTATCACCCATTCCCAGATACATCCCTTTACCATTGATAAAACCAATTGTTTGAGCATAACGACCAATTTGTTGTGTTTCAAAAGAGAAGTAACGGTCGGTTGAAGGCATCGTGTAGTTAAACGCTGTCTTGAAGATACCTGTCATCAACTTCTCGCACGACACGGTAGAGGTTTTTGATGGGTCGGCATACTGCGAATCAAAATCTTCATCAGTACATCCACTCACAGCCACTAGCAAAATCGTGCTTAATAGAATTGAATATAAATGTTTCATAATTATTTTCATTTAATAGTTGTTGATTAGAAGCTCGCACGCAATGAAATACCATAAGAACGAGTAGTAGCCGTAGAACCTCCAATAATCGCTTGCGAAGTCCAAGAAGTACCATCAGTACATTCAGCATCCATCATTGGTAGGTTTTTATAGAAGTAGAACAAGTTGCGACCATAGACAGAAAGCGACAAGTTAGTACATCCTATTTTTGAGTAGATGCTTTTAGGCACATTGTATCCGAATGAAAGCTCTCGCAATTTCACATAAGAATTATCTGCAATAGCATTTTCATAGGTGATACTACCCGAAGAACCCCATCCGTAAGAGTTAGAGTTATAATATGCCACTGGAATCATTTGGTCGTTTTTCGATCCATCTTCATTTACCCCATCAAGCACAATACCATCATGGAAAACCATTTCACCATTAGGACCGCTAGCAGCCGAAGTTCTCACGATATTTTTCACATCATCCACATTGTTATCTGCGAAATAATAGCTTTTGCCACCATGACCTTCACGACCTTCCAAAGACTCTTCGATATTACCAATTTCCATCATGTATTGATAGGGTTGGTTGAGCACTGCACCACCAATACGGAAGTCGATAGTAGCATCGAGGAAGAAATTTTTATAGTTGAAAGCTGAGTTCAAACCGCCCACTAATTTTGGCATGGCATTACCAACTTTTTTGCGTTCTGAAAAATCTACAACATAAAGACCGTCATCACCGATGATTTTATTTCCATTGTCATCCTTCTTTGTAGTGTAGGCATAGAAATCCCCCATAGATTCACCCACTACTGATTTCAATTCTACTGCACCATCATAAGTGCCATGCGAAAGTTCATCTAAACCAGAAGCCAATTTCACGATTTTGTTTTGATTCCAAGCAAAGTTGAAATTCAAGTCCCAACTGAAATCAGCTGTTTTGATTGGAGTGCCATAAATTGACGCTTCAAAACCTTTATTCTCAAGCTCACCAATGTTCATGTTGATTGAAGTGGCACCAGCAGATTGAGGCATAGTAGTTTGCAAGATTTGATCTTCCACACGGTTTGTGTAGTATGAAAGTTCTACTCCCAAACGGTTTTTGAAGAATTTATTTTCCAAACCAATCTCCCATTCATACTTTGTTTCAGGCTTCAATGATTCATTACCTAGCGGATAGCCCACCGTGTTATAAATATATCCGCTTATTGCATCTTGTGTATAAGCCATATTGGCGGCATACACCCCAGGATCGTTACCCACAATACCATATGACACACGCACCTTACCATAGTCATACCAAGAATATCTGTCTGCCAAAGCTTCCGAGAAAATCACACTCGCATTCACCGATGGATATACAAAAGTGTTGTTTCCCTCTTTCAAAGTAGAAGTTTTTTCTTGACGAAGCGTACCTTCTAAGAATGCCATGTTATTGTATGACAAAGATGCCGATCCGAATACCGCAGTTTTCAAGTACGATGTTTTCACCATGGTGGCATTTGCCGTATTTTTACTAGCACTGATGTGAAACCAGTTTTCAACAGTCAAACCACCATTAGTAGAAACAGTTGTGTTGAATTGTTGCTCTTGTCGTCCTTGCATACCAACATAAGCACTCAAACCAATTTTCTCAGTTAGGTCTTTTTCATACATCAACAAAAGATCTCCGTAATAGATTTCATACCTCTTGTTGGTCAAGCTATAATTACCAGTAGCTGTTCCATATGACAATGGTTTAGTTGTAAATTCATTACGCTCAATCGCTTCTGAAGTTAAGTCGGTTGACACACGACCACGCAAATTCAACCCTTCGGCAATTGTCCAGCTAGGAGTAACACTAGCAATGAAGCGGTTGTTGGCTTCAAATTGCTCTTTACCCAAGATGTTCCAAAAATACTCATCCATCAAAGCCCATCCGTATGGCTGCCATGCAAAAGATTCATCGGGAGTTGGCGTGTCTTGATCGCCATACACGTTTTTATAACCTAAACTAGTCATGGTCATATCGCGAATAAGAGCCACATCTTCAAACGAACCAAACATACCATTGTAGTTGTTAGTCAATCGACTGATACGATAAGGACGGTTTTTAATATCTTGACGAATATAGTTTGCCGTATAATCTAATTTCAATTTTTCACTTAAATTCATACCACCATTTAAGCTGAAATTGTGCTTACTATAGCTACTATTTTGTTGAGTAGGCTTATTGCCAGCAAAAGTGTAAGAGAAACGTGTGTTTGACTTTTTACCTGCTGAGCGAATCGACACGTTGTAGGTTTGATTCACCCCTGTGCGGAAAATTTCATCCCATTGGTCATAATCCACAGGCTCATACTTGCGCATTTTGCCATCCCAATAATACACCTCGCTACCATCGTATTTAGGTCCCCATTGATAGGAAGTACGACGGATACTTTTCTTTCCATCACGGGTATAGAAACCTCCTGTTTCCCATTCGCCAGTATCCTCTCCCCAATACACTTGAGGATAACCAGGACCAAACTCAGTTTGGATTTTAGGCATATAAGCGATTTGGTCGAAGCTAAGGTTTGCATTCACGTCGATTTCAATACCTTCAGCACCTTTACCACTTTTTGTAGTAATCATCACTACACCGTTGGCAGCTTCCGAACCATACAATGCAGAAGCCGAAGCACCTTTCAAGATGGTGATATCCTCGATGTCCTCAGGGTTGATATCCACCAAACCGTTTGAGTTCACTCGTTGATCAGTCCAATAGCCATCCGTATTGGCATTACCATTTCGAATAGGCACACCGTCCATAATGATTAGTGGTTGGTTGTTTCCGGTGATGGAGCTCAATCCACGCACATTGATAGAAACCGCCGATGTGCTACCACCGGGAGCAGCTTGAATCTGCACACCCGAAGCCTTACCATAAAGTGAGGTTGCAAAGTTTGGTGTTCCTGTTTTCACCAAATCCACCGCAGCCACTTTACTCACGGCATAACCAAGCGCCTTGGTTTCCTTGCGGATCCCCAGCGCAGTTACCACCACTTCATCAACACCCACCGCATCGGCAAGCATTGTTACATTAACCACCGAACGCCCTGCAACTTGCACCTCTTGGGTTTTCATTCCAACGAACGAAAAAACCAAAGTGGCATCTCCTGCAGCTTTGATCGAATAGTTCCCATCAACATCCGAGACGGCTCCATTGTTAGTTCCTTTCTGAACGACTGTCGCTCCGGGAACTCCTGTGCCATCTTCTGCAATAACCTTTCCGGTTATCGTTTGCGCATATGCACTACCTAGTAGTGCGAAGCACATTGTAAAAAGAAGAAGAATCTTTCTCATAAATTAAACTTTTAAAAAAACTTGATTATATTATTACGGTATGAATAATTCCAATCGGACATAACGCCCCCTCGGCTTGCATGATTGCAAACCCCAAAACGCAAAAATGCCATAAGACAACGACGGGCGTTGCTTATGGCATCCTTTATATATAGTATGTAAGTGCTTAGACTGTGTGTGTGTGTGTGTGTGTGTGTGTGTGTGTGTGTGTGTTAGCAAATTATTCAACAAAAACAATTCTTCCACAGATTTTTTTTCACAAGAAAAGCCCTGCAAGAATGTGCGGAACATTCCTGCCGAATAAATCATGCGAATATCTAAAATGTGTTGTTTCATATCTTGCTTTTTCAATCGAAAGACTTTAGAAACAAAGCAATTACACCTAACCACCTTGCCAACATCAGCCTATTACCATCGAATAACAAGGGCAAATTTAATATCTTTTTTAAAACTCCAAATAATTTTGTGCGGTTTTTTCATCTTTTACATGCATTTTCTCGTGAAAGCAATGCGTTTTTGTGCGTTTTTAAGCCCGCACAAAAACAATTCTACCACTTCCGCTCTCTTTGATTTCTAAACAATCCCACATGCCAAACACACCTAAAACAACAATAATATGATAATTTCGTACTTCAACAACTTAAAAACGAAACCCTTACACATCCCATTTTTCCTCCGCAAAAAAGTATTCACCCAAAAATACATCGCAATTTGCATCATAAACAAGCAAATCCTGCTAAAATTCATCGCAACTTTAGTCGGATTTATGTGAATCCTGTGAAAGTTGCGATGAATTTTGACTGAACCCAAATGAATCCGACCAAAATTGCGATGATTTTTGGTCGGATTCACTTAAATCCTATGCGAATACAAATGTAAAAAGATAGAACCATAAATGATGCTTATCAAAATTGCAAGCAACTTTGTCAGGATTCATTTGTTTCCACCAAAAATAGTTCGCCAACTCGACATGGCGCAATTTACCTTCGGGAAAACGCCGAAAACCAGCAACGACTTTCATATTTTTCTTACCTTTGTCTTAAAATAATTTTAGCATGAAACATCTTCTTACACTCTTAATCTTGAGCTCCCTCGCCCTAACATCCTTTGCTCAAGGAGAAATGCATTTTAAAAATGAAAACCACGGCAAGGTGAAGGAACTCGTGTCGAAAACTCTTCCCGCCTACATCGAAAGAGGAGTAAT
>JBKECD010000123.1:0-21058 GCA_047974225.1 Mangrovibacterium sp. | reverse complement strand
TGAAGCTACTAGTGCGAAGGTAAACAGCAAAGCAGTTAGGAGTTAGGAGTTAGGAGTTAGGAGTTAGGAGTTAGGAGTTAGGAGTTAGGAGTTAGGAGTTAGGAGTTAGGAGTTAGGAGTTAGGAGTTAGGAGTTAGGAGTTAGGAGTTAGGAGTTAGGAGTTAGGAGTTAGGAGTTAGGAGTTAGGAGTTAGGAGTTAGGAGTTATGAGTTATGAGTGGTTAGTTATGAGTTATGAGTTATGAGTTATGAGTGGTTAGTTTAGCAAACCCATAAACCGCAAAGCGATAAACCCATAAACCGCGAAGCGATAAACCCATAAACCGCGAAGCGACAAACCCCATAAACCACGAAGCGATAAACCCCATAAACCGCAAAGCGATAAACCCCATAAACCGCGAAGCGATAAACCCATAAACCGCGAAGCGATAAACCCCATAAACCGCGAAGCGACAGCGAAGCGATAACCCCCATAAACCACGAAGCGATAAACCCATAAACCGCGAAGCGATAACCCCCATAAACCGCGAAGCGACAGCGAAGCGATAACCCCCATAAACCGCGAAGCGATAAACCCATAAACCGCAAAGCGATAAACCCATAAACCGCGAAGCGATAAACCCCATAAACCGCGAAGCGATAAACCCCATAAACCGCGAAGCGACAGCGAAGCGATAAACCCTAAAAAAACGCTTGGCGAAGATTTTCACGTTTGAAGAAGTCGTATTCAAAGACGATGCGGATTTCATGACTTTGGAGCTGCGCACCTAAATCAGTGCCGAGAGGCAATTCCAGCGCATAGCCGATGGTGGTATTATTAATAATCATAAATTGCGCCACTACGGCACAAGTGCCATCGGTGCGATACATTCCACCAAGCCAAAAGGTGTCCCAAAACATGGCATTCAGCCCTAAGTCGAGCGCCGTGGTCGCATTACTTCCAAAGCCCACTCGAAGCTTTGCCGTGGGCTTGAAGCGCACTTGGCGCTGCTTGCCAAAGAAGTATCCCCCCATAAAATAAACATCTCGCGTGTCGGCGATAGATGAGAAATTAGCCACATCGGCACGGAAATTATTATTGACAATCTGGGGAATCGAAAGCGCTAGATAGTAATCGGAGGTGTACCAAATCACCCCCACCCCCCATTTGAGCATGAAATTTTGATTGATATCTGTCGATAAAGCCTCATCGGGCATTTGAATACCGAGGTCGGTGGCATAACGACTCAGATAGTTGTCATAGTTCAGAAAACCCACCTTGAGCCCTAGGCGGAGATAGGTGCGCCAGTCAATCTTAGCTTCATAGGCATAGTCCCCCGTAAAGGTGAGTTTGTTTTCATAGCCGACTCGCTCATAGGAAATATTGATTCCCGCCCCATTTTTTTTATTCACCACAGGCTTATAGCCACTGAAATAAAGCATCATGGGAGCTCCGCCCTGACCAGCATAATCTTGGCGCGTAAAGAATTGCACCCCCACCCGATCCCACATGCCCACATAGGCAGGGTTGAGCAACTGCATACCGCTCATGTATTGGGTGAAGACAGGCTCGGTGTAGTATCGCCCCACCTGCCCCAAATCAACTTGCGCACGGCTAACCAACGAACACAGCAGAAATAAGAGCAACAAACCGTAGAAACGCATTGCATGCGTCTGCACTGGCACTGCATGCGCCTGCACTGCATGCATCCGGTTTATATATTGATTTTTTCTGTTGTTCATAATTATCCTTGCCGCGCAATTCGGAATTGTTTGTGGACAAAAATAATCAAAAAATCAGTTGAGCATCAATGCCGAGAGAAGCATTAACATTAGTTTCCAATTTGACCTTCGCCATAAGCCACCATCACGAAACCACGAATAAGCTTGCTGCCAGTGTCATAAGTGTAGAGATAAACCCCTGCCACCACTGGTTTGCCATTGGCATCAGTTCCATCCCAGAAGCGATTACTTGCGCCCCAATATTCGATGCTACCGTAGTTTTTACGTTCAAACACCTTAGCTCCCGAGCGAGTATAGACAGTCATTGTTGCGCTTGGATAAAGCTCAACGCCATCCACCACCCAAGTGTCGTGCACCCCATCGCCGTTTGGCGAGAATGCTTCGGGGATAAAGAAGTTGTAGATGGTGTCTGCCACGCTCACACAGTCTAATTTATCAGGGATAGACATCGCAACCTCAGCACGGTCGTAGCGTTCGGGATAGTCTTTATAGTATATTTCATATTTGAAATAATCCATACCCCTCGCACCTTGGTCGGGCACATAGCTCACTTGCGTGTCGCTGATATATTCAAGCGTACCTTTAGTAGGCCATTCGATGATTTCTATTTGAACTTGGAAATCCTTATTATAGACATCATTGGCAACCACATTGTGGATATGCACACCACACATCACATCATAATAATCATCCACCGCTTGAGGAATAACAGGAGCTTTGCAATCAACATCGCCCACATAGACACGCACCATGGCAAAGCGCTCGATAGGAGCACGGTCGGCATAGACAGATTGCAACTTATAGCGAATTGAATCGACTGAATTAGGCAGTGGGTCTTCACAAGCGTATTCAAACATGCCTTGTTGGCTGATTTTAAATTGCCCTTGCACATCCCAAGCTGATTCCATCAAGGAGATATTTGTTCGGATCGCATCGGGGTCGATGAGGTCATTAGCCAAGAGATTGGCTTGAATAGGCATGCAGTCGAATTGATAATTATCATCAATAGCTGCTGGAGGGTTCACCGATTTGGCACGCACAATGACCTGCCCCACTTTGATATTATTGGTGCGACCATCGGCATAGTTGGCTGTTACTTTAAAGAAGTAGGTGCCGGCTTTCAGCCATTGCACCGTTACAGCAGCCCCTTTATTATAGTTGTTGAGAAAGAAGGCATTGCCTGTTGGCACATTGCCCGCTTCATAAGCGAAATTTTTCGTGTCGCTTGAATACAAATCCCAAGTGTAGTTCACATCCACTTCCTTCACCACGCTCAAGATTGTGCTTGAGTTTTGCATCACAGTGGTCTGTGCCACAGTCGCCCGAGGCACTGCAACAAAGATTACCACGAGGGCAAAGAGTGAGATAATATGTGAAGTAAATGTTTTCACGATTGGGAAATCTAAGGAGAAATTAGGCAGGTTCTTTTATTTAGGAACACCCCGCTGCAACCAAGTGCAGCGGGGATTCACTAATTATGAAAACCTATTACCTATATTTTTATTCGTTGAACGAATTATTTTGAATTTTGAGCAGTCAATGGAAGCGAAGAGTCGCCAGCAGTGATTGTAGGACGTTTCAAGAATGTTTGAGTAGCCACGTTAGAGTCGGCATCAGCATAACCACCGTCGCCACCTACTGCTAATTGGTCTTTATCTTTACCTGCATTTACAGTACCTTTCACGCTCAACACGATGTTGTCATCAGTCAAACCTTCGTAGGCATTGTTTTTCACAGTTACTTTCACATAGATTGAAACACCAGTAGTAGTTTCTGTTGCTGATGCTATTTTCACCGCATCCATTGTAAGGTCAGTGTTATTCACAATTGCCTTCACTGCACTATTACTAGTGCCTTCAGTGCCATTATAAGCATTATATGACCATTCCAAAGTAGCTGTTTGATTATCTTTCAAACCTGTGATTTGGAAGGTAGGCACCCACTCGTCAGAGAAGTTAGCTGCCACTACTTCGTAATACAAGATGTTTGTACCATAGTCGTAAACCATACCTGTGCCACTCCATGTAGCAGAAGCGATTTTGTCGAAACATTGGTCGTCAGCTTCACCATAACCAAGAGAAGCGTAAGATGCATTCTCCACGTTTTTAATATCCACCATAAAACCGTTTACCGGAGTGATGCTATACACTTTCAAGTTATTTGAACAATCTTCCACTTTGGCAGCCACCAAGATTGGATTAGCAGCCACGTCGGTAATTGCCGAAGTGATTTTTGAGTTCCACTTGATGTCCACACTGTTTGCTGCTTTAGTTACAGTAGCATCGTCATTATACACTGCTGAAGCATTCACAATAAGACCAGTGTTGTCAGCTGCAATAACGCCTGCACCACCGAAAGCATTCAAAAGGTTTATGTTTTGCGTTGCAATCCAGTGAATAGTTGAACCATCACCAAAGTTGCTTGCATTCACCGAGTAAGTATAAGTCTTACCAGCGATTGGTTTTAGGGCGTTGGTTAATGTGCCCGCTTCATCGAAGCCTGCTTTCGGTGCAGAACCTTTCACAGCGGAAGTGTTTTGTGCCATCGCTGCTGAACCTAGTCCAAGTGCGAAAGCGATTCCTAGAGTTAAAACTTTTGTTTTCATAATTTCTAATTTTAATAATATGAGGTAATTTGTTTTTAGTTTCTATCCTATTTTCGTTAAATAAGCAATCATTATACTGACCTCAAATCAGCCTTCTTGCTCGTTTTGTATGTACAAATAAAGAACACTTTTTTTAATCGTCATAAATGCTGTCGATAAACATTGCTAATAGTGCATCTAAGCTTCTGATTTTCTTTATCTCAACACGCAAAAAATTTTGAAAAAATTTTTCATTGTAAAATTAATATTAGCTACACTTATCTTGATATATATCAAAAATCGGGATGCGATAGAGAAAATCAATTTACTTATACTCTTTCCCCCAACCGCAATCAGCCTCTTTAATCATTTACATCCATTAAATCTTTTATGTTTGAAAAATCCACTCAATTCTTCCTCACCATACCTATATAGCATAGTTGCAAATGTAAGGTTTTTATTTGAATATAGCTGCAATTCGCAATTAAATTCACCCAACAGCTGCGCAAGATAGCAGGATTTCGCAACCGAATCCACTCAACAGCTGCGCAAGTTAGTAGGATTTCGCAACCGAATCCACCCAACAGCTGCGCAAGTTTATAGGATTGAACAACAAAATCCACTCAACAGCTGCGCAAGTTAGTAGAATTTCGCAACTAAATTCACTCAACAGCTGCGCAAGTTTATCGGATTGAACAACAAAATCCACTCAACAGCTGCGCAAGTCATTTGGCATTTTGCTTTTGTTTTATTTCTTTTGCAGCTGAAATAAATCATCACCTCCGACATCTAATGTCTGATATCCGATATCTCAATTAAAAAAACATATGAAACCACTAGTTAGTATTATCATGGGCAGCACATCCGACCTCAAAGTGATGGAAAAAGCCGCCAAAGTGCTCGATGAATTTGAAATTCCTTTTGAAATCAATGCCCTATCGGCACATCGCACTCCTGCCGAAGTGGAAAGCTTTGCCAAGGAAGCCCACACCCGAGGCATTCAAGTAATCATTGCCGGCGCAGGCATGGCAGCTCACCTTCCGGGAGTGATTGCCGCCATGACTACCCTGCCTGTGATTGGAGTGCCGATCAGCGCCACACTCGACGGCATGGATGCCCTACTCGCTATTGCCCAAATGCCTCCAGGCATTCCTGTCGCCACCGTAGCTATTGATGGCGCAATGAATGCCGGCATCCTTGCGGTGCAAATGATGGCTCTCGGCAACGAAGCGCTTGCAGCACAACTGCTCGACTTCAAAGAAGAACTGAAACAAAAGATTGTGAAAGCCAATGAAGAATTAGCTACTGTGGAATTTAAATTCAAAACAAACTAAAGGGCTTAGTAAGGTAAAAGGCAAAAAGTAAAAGGTAAAGACAATAGACACTATCTCACAAAGTGAGTGCAGCGCGCCATAAGATTTGACAGCTTTTCACCTTTTACCTTTTACCTTTTACCTTTTACCTTTTACCTTTTACCTTTTACCTTTTTGCTCCCCTTTCCCTTTCTAAAATTATTCTCTAAATTTTATTAAAGAAGCCATTTTGTCTTTCAAATTTTGTAGGTTTGTGAGCAAATATGGAAACGAAAAAGACAAAAAAAACCTCCCGCAAAAAGCACAACCAATATCGGCTGGTGATTTATGATGATGGCAACTTCCAAGTGGTCTGGAACATGCAATTTTCGCGTGCACTAGCCTATCGCTGGCTAGCCGCAAGCATCATTCCCCTCATCGCCTTGGTGGTGGTGCTAATCTTCTTCACCCCCCTTCGGCATCTTGTGCCCGGATATCCCGAACCTGGGATGCGCAAGAATCTCATCAACAACGCAGCCATGATTGACTCCCTTCAGCATGAGCTCGAACTGCAACATCAATACCTCACCTCCATCCAAGCGGTCATTCGTGGCGACATCCCCGAAGAAGAAATCGCAGAGATTGACACGTCGCAATTCATCTTGGCTGACTTGTCGGAATACAATCTCAACCACGATTCTATTTTTCAACTTCATCTGCTCAACGACCCCCTCGAAAATCAAAATATCGACAGCTATAACAGCTCACACAACGAGCGCATTCAAAATATCATCTTCTTTCCTCCGGTGAAAGGGATTGTAACCGATAATTTTCTTTCCAACGCCGAACACTTCGGAGTCGATATCGTCAGTTCGCCCGAAGCTTCAATCTTTTCCATCCTCGATGGCACAATCATCCAAGCGGGCTTTACTGTTGAAACAGGCTATGTCGTCTATATTCAACATGACTACAATATTGTATCCGTGTATAAGCATAATCAGCAGCTGCTGAAAAAAACAGGCGACAAGGTGCGAGCTGGCGACGCTATTGCAATCATCGGAAACACGGGAGAATTGACCACCGGTCCGCACCTGCACTTCGAACTTTGGTTTCGAGGACAGCCCATCAATCCGACGGAGTTCATTCGTTTTAATTAGCCCGCAATTAGAGGATATCACCCAAAAAGACTACCTTTGGGGCTTTATTAGTTTGAAAATGACTGACAACAAAAAGAAAATAGCCATCCTAGGCTCTACGGGCTCTATCGGCACGCAAGCCCTAGAGGTCATCGGCGAGCAAAGCGAGCTCTTCGAAGTGGAGGCGCTCGCCGCCAACAACAACGTAAGCCTGCTCATTGAGCAAGCACTGCACTTCAAGCCCAATGTGGTGGTCATCGCCAATGAAGCACACTATCCCACCCTGCGCGATGCACTCGCTCATGAAGACATCAAGTGTTATGCCGGGAGTGAAGCACTCGCCCAAGTGGTGCAGATGGACTCAATCGACGTGGTGCTCACTGCCATGGTGGGCTATGCGGGTCTTCGTCCCACACTGTGCGCCATCGAAGCAGGAAAACACATTGCCCTCGCCAATAAAGAAACACTCGTGGTGGCGGGCGAAATCATCACAGAAGCAGCTCTCCGCAAAGGGGTGAATATCTATCCCGTTGATTCGGAGCACTCTGCCATCTTCCAATGCCTTGTGGGCGAGCATATGAATGAAATCGAGAAAATCATTCTCACTGCTTCCGGAGGACCTTTCCGCAAGCACTCGCTCGAAGAATTGGCAAACATCAGCAAAGCTGATGCCCTTAAGCACCCCAACTGGGCAATGGGCGCTAAAATTACCATCGACTCGGCGAGCATGATGAATAAAGGATTTGAGGTGATTGAAGCCAAATGGCTCTTCGGCTTAAAGCCTGATCAAATCGAAGTGATCGTGCATCCGCAAAGCATCGTGCACTCGCTGGTGCAATTCACCGATGGCTCACTCAAAGCTCAAATGGGAATGCCCGACATGAAGTTGCCCATTCAATATGCACTGACCTTTCCTCAGCGACTAAAAACTTCTTTCCAACGATTCAACTTCATGGATTATCCTCAGCTCAGCTTTGAAAAGCCCGACCTAGAGAGATTCCCCAACCTTGCCCTCGCCTCTGAAGCTATGGAGCAAGGGGGCAACATGCCCTGCATCATCAATGCCGCCAACGAAATAGCGGTGTCGGCATTCCTGAAAGACGAAATACGATTCCTCGACATGCCACGCATCATCAGCGATAGCATGCAAAAGATGAGTTATATCGCACAACCAAGCATCGCCGATTATGAAGCGTGCGACAGCGAAACACGATTGTTCACCCAATCATTAATCAAGCAGAAATATGGGCTTTAGGATATTGGATTGTTAGATATTAGATATTGGATTATTAGATTATTAGATATTGGATTTTTAGATATTAGATTTTTGGACTTTAGATATTAGACTTTATTAATTACAACGACAATTATGCAAGAAATTTTGATAAAAGCCGCTCAACTCGTCTTGAGCCTTTCCTTATTAGTTATCATCCATGAGTGCGGGCACTTCCTCTTTGCTCGCCTATTTAAAACCCGTGTAGAAAAGTTCTACCTGTTCTTCAACCCTTGGTTTTCACTGTGGAAAAAGAAAATCGGAGAAACAGAATATGGCATCGGATGGGTGCCCCTAGGTGGCTATGTTGCAATCTCGGGCATGGTGGACGAGTCGATGAACACCGAAGCTCTCAAAGAAGAACCTAAACCTTGGGAGTTTCGCTCGAAGACCAAATGGCAACGCCTGCTCATCATGATTGGTGGGGTGCTTTTCAATTTCATCTTGGCATTCATCATTTATATTGGTGTGCTTTTCGCTTGGGGAACAAGCTATCTGCCCACGGCGAGCCTCACCGAGGGCATCAGCGTCAATACCGAAGCGCAAGCGATGGGATTTGAAAATGGCGACAAAATCATCTCAGTTGATGGTCAAGAAATTGAAAACTTCGCCAAATTCCTGCCCACCATCGCTATTGATGGCGCAAAGCAAGTGGAGGTGATGCGTGGGGGCGAAAAAGTCATCGTGCCCATCACAAGCGAACACCTGCCCAACCTTCTGAAAGGAAAGATGAGCTTCGAGCCTCGTTGGTTCAGCCATTTCACCATCGGAAAGACAGTGCCCGACAGCCCTGCCGAAAAAGCTGGACTAATGGCAGGCGACAAGCTGCTTAATATCGACGGACACTCATTCACTTTCTATGATGAAGTTACGAGCTACATCCGCAGCCATGCGTCGGAAGAGGTCGTCTTCCAAATCATCCGCGAGGGAAATGAAATGCCACTGCCCATCACTATTGGCGAAGAGGGAACTATTGGATTCTATCCTCAGTTTGCGCCCGAAGCTTTCGACTATCTGAAATATGAAACCATCAGCTACAACTTCTTTGAAGCCATTCCCGCAGGTATTCAGCTGGGTAATTCAACCATCAAAAGCTATCTGAACCAACTGAAACTTTTCTTCAAGCCCGAAACAAAAGCCTATGAGTCGCTTGGCGGATTTATCGCTATCGGCAACATCTTCCCCTCGGCATGGGATTGGCATCGCTTTTGGATGATGACCGCTTTCTTGTCGATTATCCTCGGCGTGATGAACCTACTCCCTATTCCGGCACTCGATGGCGGACACGTACTGTTCTTGCTTTGGGAAATCATCACGGGCAGAAAACCAAGCGATAAGTTCCTAGAATACGCACAGACTGTGGGCATGATTCTGCTGCTTATCTTGGTGGTCTATGCCAATGCCAATGATATTCTGCGATTGTTTAACTAGAAATAAATATAGATATGACTCTCTTATTCATCGGAACAACCGAATTAATCATCATCATCGTCTTGGTGTTGGTGCTCTTCGGTGGCAAAAAGATTCCCGAATTAATGCGCGGACTCGGCAAAGGCATGAAAGAATTTAAAGACGCCTCAAAAGAAGACAACGAACCAAAGAAAGATTAAAGGAGACTCGCACGTTTAACCGCAAAACTTCAAATCATGATCTCACTCACAGAAAAGTATGTCAATCTGCCCAACAGATTGCGCGAAAGCATTTTTGAAAAGGTCTTTGAAATTGCGCAATTCACCCCCGAACAGCATGATTCATATGAAGACAGCCTAAAAAACTATCGCGACATGAAGAATGTCATTGACACCGCTCATATTGAAGGAGAGGAAAAAGGAATTATTAAGGGAAGAGTTGAAGGAAGAGCTGAAGGAAGAATCGAAGGAGAAACAAAAGCGAAAAAAGAAATGGCAAAAATTCTATTGCAAAAAGGTCTTGACCTCGAAACTATCATGGTTGCTTCGGGACTGTCGCAAGAGGAAATCGAAAAACTATCCGAATAAATCAACAACGCCGAAAGCCGATGGCTTCAGGCTCAATTATACACACATGAAACATCTCAGCAAACTCATAGCTATCTTCTGCCTATTGGCAGTGTCGAGCTCGTGCAAGTACGATAAAAACCACATCATGCAACGCAAGGTGTCGGGGAAAATTGGCGAATTGGTGGTGGTCATTCCCGAAACCCAGTGGGAAGACACCATCGGAGCTACAATGCGTAAGCTTTTCGCACGCGAAGTTCCTTCTCTGCCTCAATCCGAGCCCGAGTTTGACATGCTGCCCGTGCCTCCTGCTGCATTCGCCGACATCTTCAAAGCCAATCGAAGCATTATTCAAGTCAATATCAGCTCGACGGTTGATAGCTCCCAAGTCATCTATCGTCAAAATGTGTGGGCTTATCCGCAATCGGTGGTGGAAATTCACGCCAAAAACAAAGCCGATTTTCTGACTCTCTTTCAAGAGAAAGGCGAGAAAATATATACTTATATGATTCAAGGCGAAAGAAACCGATTGGCAGGCAACTATGCAAACTACCAAAAATATGAAGTCGTGGGTGATATCAAAAAGAAATTTGGCATCAACATCATTCTGCCCGTGGGATTTATCAAAGCAAGCAATAAGCCCGACTTCTATTGGGCACGCTTCGACACCCCCGAAATCACACAAAGTGTGATGCTATATTCCTTTCCCTACACCTCCGATAGCACATTCACCGCTGATTATCTCATCCATCATCGCGACTCGCTGCTCCACGCCTATGTGGAAGGTCCTGCCGATAGCAGCTATATGATTAGCGAACACCGAGTGCCCCCAACCATGAAGCTGATGCAATATAAAGGAAACTATGCCGCTGAAGTGCGCGGACTGTGGCGATTGGAAGGCGACTGGATGGGCGGTCCTTATGTGCTCTTGGCAACTCTTTCACCCGACCACACACGGGTGGTGGTGGCTGACGGGTGGGTGTATGCTCCGCAAAAAGATAAGCGCAACTTCGTGCGCCAGCTCGAAGCCATGATTTACTCGATGAACTTTGCCGAAAAACAAGAAGAGGACTAATAGAGCATGGCTAAAGTAAAAACACAATATGTGTGTCAAAGCTGCGGTGTTACAGCGCCTAAATGGGCGGGACGATGCACGAGCTGTGGCGAATGGAACACCCTCGTGGAAGAGGTGCAAGTGATGAGCTCCAAACCTAATACTGCGCTTCCTTCACGCATGGCAAGTGGAGCTCAACCCCAACGACTCTCCGAAGTAACCGAAGATGCTATCACTCGAATTGACACCCGAAATGCGGAACTCAATCGAGCTCTCGGTGGCGGACTAGTGCCCGGCTCGCTTGTGCTCGTGGGCGGAGAGCCCGGCATCGGAAAATCAACTTTAGTCTTGCAGGTAGCGCTCGACCTTATTCAGCAAAAGGTGCTCTATGTGTCGGGCGAAGAAAGCATTCAGCAGATAAAAATCCGTGCCAACCGCCTGAAGCGTGAGAATGACAATTGCTATTTTCTGAGCGAGACTTCGCTCGAAAACATTATCACCCACTGCGAGCACATGGAACCACAGGTGTTGGTCATCGACTCTATCCAGACCATCGCCACTTCCTATATCGAGTCCTCGCCCGGCAGCGTGAGCCAAATCCGAGAATGCACCAATGGCATCTTGAAATATGCCAAAGAGCGGAGAGTGCCAGTCATCCTCATCGGACATATCACCAAGGAGGGCAGCTTGGCTGGACCTAAAGTATTGGAGCATATGGTGGACACCGTGCTGCAATTCGAGGGCGAGAATAAATACATGTATCGCATCTTGCGAGCCATCAAAAACCGTTTCGGCTCGACCTCGGAATTGGGCATCTTTGAAATGAACAACAGCGGCATGCGCGAGGTGAGCAATCCTTCAGAACTGCTCATCAATGACACCGACGAGGGATTGAGCGGCACTGCCATCGGCTGTGCCATCGAGGGAAATCGCCCGCTCCTATTAGAAATTCAATCGCTGGTGAGCACTGCCGCTTATGGCACGCCTCAACGCTCTGCCACCGGCTACGACCTGCGACGCATGAATATGCTACTAGCAGTACTTGAGAAAAGAGCTGGATTCAAACTGGCAACCAAAGATGTGTTCCTCAATATCGCTGGAGGAATTAAAATCGACGACCCCGCCATCGACTTGGCAGTGATTACAGCAGTTCTTTCATCGAACTTCGACCTTGCCATCGACAAATCTATCTGCTTTGCAGGCGAGGTGGGACTGTCGGGGGAAATACGCTCCGTGAACAGACTCGAACAGCGCATTGCCGAAGCCGAAAAGCTCGGCATGAGCAAAATCTTTGTGCCTGCCAGTGGCAAAGCCATCAACTTTAAGAAATTCAACATCCAAATCGAACCTGTCTCTCGGGTAGATGAATTCTTTAAAAAGCTTTTCAGAAAAGGATAAAAACACCATCAAAGCACATAGCGCACGCCTAGCGACCACTGGCGAGGCATAATTGAGTATGCTGTATTGCTATACTGCGCATCGAGCAAATTGCGACAAGCCGCATAAATCTGCAAGCGAGAGCCTTCTCGCTTAAAGTCTTTATATCGACTCAATTCAGCCCCCAAAACACCACAGTCGGCATGCTCACCAAAATTATGCCGATAGTCGGCAGTGAGCGACCAATCTCTTCCGAAGTGAAAACGATTCTCAGCATACAACTGCTCATAGTCGCTTGCATTTGCCGAAAACTTTAACACATGCCTCTTCCCATAGACACACGCAGCCGTGAGCTCCACGCCACGACTTTGCCGATCTCGATAGCCCGTAATCCTATAATCATAGCCCCTCAACTCCCATTGAAAGGTGTGCTTCCGATAGGCATAAGCCAACTCCACACCACTCGAATGCTGCAAGCGATTAGCTTCACCCAAAGTCGCAAAAAACACCTCATAAGAAAGCGGCAATTGCGATTGACTCCATTGAAACTTCAGGCGATGATTCTTCAAAAAGTTGTAGCTAACTGCCGCTAGCGCGCGATAATTATTCGTCGCATAAACTTGCTGCTCATCTCCATCTTGCTGCATATTTTTATGCTGAAAAGATGCTTCCGCTAGCATGCCAAACGACTTGATTTGATGCTGAATATGTGCCGTCATTCCCGCACGATAAATCAAGGCATCTTGCAACGATTGCGTTTCTTCAACCTCTTGTGTGCGCTGATAATAGTCCGCATCGACACTCACCCATGCCAACATTTCCGACTCAAAGCGATGCTCCCAGCGGGATTGCAGACCGAAACGCAGACGGTCGGACTGCTCATGCGGCTGCTCATAGGCATGCAGACTGTCGCCCAATGCACGCTGCTCCACTTGCGCATAAATCGTGCTGATAAGCTTATTCCTTTTATTGATTTGATAGTCATGATGAAAACTCGCCAAGCCCACATTCCCCAATTCCGCACTCAGACTATCGAGCTGCCGGTCGGCATAGCGAAAAGCCGCATTGAAAGCAAACTGATGACGAGCAAACCCCTTGGCATAGAGGGTGAAATAAGCTCCTAGCGTTTCAAAAGCCGTGTTCGGATTAATCCCATCACTCATCGCCCCATCTATTCGGAGCGAAGTGGCAAAATGCTTTCCCTTGCCCGAACCCGAATGCAAGCCCAATGCTGCCTGCATATAATTGCCATCTTCCGCCGAAAACTGCACATCAACTCCCGCCTTGTTTCGAGGCATGAAGCCCTCAATGCTGAGCAGTCCTGCCGAAGCATTTTCGCTGAGCGCACTCGAAGCCGCTCCACGAGTGAGCGATTGCTTGCGCGCCCAATTGCCAATGCCCGCATAAAGCAAGGTGTTGGCTCGACCCGTTTCCGCATCATTAAGACTGATGCCATTGAAATTCACTTGCAGCATATCAGACTCCAAAGCTCGCACGCTTAAATCCGACGCCCCATAAACACCTCCATTATCCACCTTATCGACAGCCGCATGCTTGAGCAGTAGATTGTTGAAATCCTGCCTTCCACTTTGAGCGAGGATATCAAGCGAAGAATTTCGAGTCGTGGCAAGCATCGAGGAAGAAAAGTGTTCCCGATAGGCATAGTCGGCTTGCATCGCTTCGCCAATCATGACCGGCTTGAGGCGCACCTCCCCAATGGGGGTGTAAAGTTCTTGGTAAATGAACACATTATAATAGGTGTCATAGACATCAGGATGCACCACCTTGAGATGCGAATCACGCGTGAAAGCTTTCATCTTGAAGTAGCCCTCTTCATCGCTGATGCACATCGTTCCAGTGGCAGGCAGCAGCACAAAAGCATCGGCGAGCGGCTCGAAAGTGGCATCATTACTAATTCGTCCATCAATACGAGCTGGAGCACCTCTACTCGCTTTCTCCACTTCTTTCTGTCGTTTTCTTTTAGCAATTTGCTCGCTAATGAAATTCTTCTTCTTGGGCGGCTGCGCCGAAGTCGAAAAGGACAACAAGGCGATAAACAACAGAGCAATAAGCTTTAGACAATAGGCTTTAGGCATGTGCAGCTATTTTACAAGTTCGCCAATAAAAGCTTCAGCAGCTGCACCGAAATATGCCCGATATCTTCAAACAAGAATTTAGCAAACACTTCGTGTGCGTGGTCGGCAGCATTATCCGAAATCACTCGAATGACAAGAAAAGGCACACCCGAATCCTTCGCCACTTGTGCAATCGCCGCCCCCTCCATCTCGGTGCACAGCAAATCAGGATACTTATATAGTATCTGTTTTTTCATTTCTTCCGAAGCCACAAACTGGTCGCCTGTGCCAATCTGCCCAAAATGCACACTCGGACTATAATCTTCATTGATGTTCGGATAAGCTCCCTTGCAAAGGTTCGCCTTAAATTCCTCCACCGCCTTTGCCCCTAGGCGCACCATCTGACTAGGTGTTTTGAAAGCAAACTTCTTGTGGAATGGCGGATTAATATCGCCCATCATGGTAAAATCATTCAAATCTACATCATGCTGAATCAACTCCTCGCCCACCACCATATCGCCAATCCGCACATCGGCATGCAGCGAGCCTGCCAAGCCCACAAAAAGCAATTGCTCCACCCCGAAGGATTCAATCAGCGTGGCAGAAGTGGCAGAAGCAGCCACCTTTCCCCAACCCGACAAGCTCAGCACAACTTCATGCGCCCCAAATTCACCACTATAATAGGTGCGAGCTCCTCGCTTGACCGCTTTCACATCCGACAACTCCTCTTTGAGCAGCATCACTTCCTCGTGCATCGCTCCGATAATTCCTATTCTCATTGTTTTTACTATTAGCCCCCTCCAACTCCCCCAAGGGGGGAAGCTAGAATCATAGGGATTAAATTTCCTTATCTACTCCACAAAGGTAGGCATATTAAGGGACTTCTAAAGTCTTACCGTTTTATTTTTAAAACAGTTCCTTTTCTTCAGAAGAAACTTTTGGGAGAAAAAACGTGTATTCTCAGGTAAATCGCCTTTAACCTTTTCGGGTTTTTACAGAAACAAAATAAACGCTCCTTAGTGTTTCTATTTTGAGGTTAAAAGCAAAAAGTTGTGGGGAAAATTTTGAAGTCTTTGTGCATTTGCAAAAAGTCTTCAGCAGAAAAATTGAGGTCCTTGTGCATTTGCAAAAAGGAAGGGTTTTCTGTAATTATCGCATTATTCCGAAAAAATATCTATTTTTACACGCATGATTCGCATCCTCCTTTTTCCGCTATCTGTCATCTATGCCCTAATCACCGAGATTAGAAACTGGCTCTATGATGTGGGTTTCTTCCAATCCACACGCTTTGATGTGCCTGTGATTTGCGTGGGCAACATCACGGTGGGCGGCACTGGAAAGACCCCTCACACGGAATATCTCGTGCGATTGCTTCGAAAGAATTACAAAGTGGCGGTGCTCAGCCGTGGTTATGGACGAAAGACGAAAGGTTTCTTGTGGGTGGAGAAATCATGCACTTCGCAGGAGGTGGGCGATGAGCCGCTGCAAATGAAGCGCAAGTTTAAAAAGGTGCTTTTTGCAGTGTGCGAAGACCGAGTGGTGGGGGTGAATCAGATTCTAGCCGAGCACCC
The DNA here is from genome assembly GCA_047974225.1 of Mangrovibacterium sp. Taxonomy (GTDB): domain Bacteria; phylum Bacteroidota; class Bacteroidia; order Bacteroidales; family Prolixibacteraceae; genus JBKEDC01. The sequence goes on along the minus strand of JBKECD010000123.1, from coordinate 4,999 downwards.
CGATGTGGATGTGGTACTGCTCGACGATGCTTTTCAACATCGAGCCATTGCGCCTAGTTTGAAGATGCTTTTAATTGATTATAATCGTCTGATTATGGACGACCTTGTTTTCCCAGCTGGGCGCATGCGTGAATTGAGCTATCAGCATAAGCGTGCCGACATTGTCATCTTCACCAAATGCCCCATCGGGCTGAGCGGAAGCCACAAAGCAAAGCTGCGAAACCGACTGCGCAAGCATGCCCATCAGCAAGTCTTTTTCTCGTGCATGGACTATGGCAAACCCCGCACCTTAGCGGGCGAGAACAGTCAGACCATCGCTCTCTTTTCGCAAGCCATCATGCTCACAGGCATTGCACGCCCCAAACCGTTTCAGAAATACCTCGAAGAACACCTCTTTGTGCAGGAAAAACTCATCTTTCCCGACCATCATGATTACACCGAAAATGATGTGGCGCAGATTGAGGAAGTGGCGAATAAATACCCAAAGACTGCCATCATTACCACCGAAAAGGATGCGGCTCGACTGAAGTCTCTTAATTTCGAGCCGGAAATAAAAAAACGCATTCATTATGTACCAATCGTGGTGAAATTCCTACCGCAAGAGTCTGGATACCCCGATTTCAACACCAATATTATCAATCATGTTACAACGAATCAAAAAAACCGCTGAATTCATTCAGTCGAAAATCAAGCACCAGCCCGAAGTGGCCATCATATTAGGCTCAGGATTGGGCGGATTGGCTAAAGAAATTGAAGTGGAAACTTGCTTGCCTTATGCCGAAATTCCAAACTTCCCAGTTTCCACCGTGGAGGGGCATAGCGGTCAGTTCATCTTCGGAAAGCTCGGTGGAAAGCACGTGATGGCGATGCAAGGTCGATTTCATTATTATGAGGGCTATGACATGAAAGAGGTAACACTACCGGTGCGTGTGATGAAAGCAATGGGAATTGAAAACCTGTTTGTGTCGAACGCTTCGGGCGGTTTGAATCCCGATTACAAAGTGGGCGATTTGATGCTAATCACCGACCATATCAATTTCTTTCCTGAAAATCCGCTGCATGGCAAAAATGATGACCGCCTAGGTCCTCGCTTCCCTGACATGAGCGAATGTTACACGAAAACTTTCGTAGAGAAAGCCAAAGCGATTGCCGCAGCAGAAGGCATTGAGGTTAAAGAGGGTGTGTATGTGGGCGTGTCGGGACCTACTTTTGAAACGCCCGCTGAATATCGCATGTTTCGCATCTTAGGAGCTGACGTGGTGGGCATGTCCACTGTGCCAGAAGTGATTGTGGCACGCCATTCAGGTATGAAAGTATTTGGCATTTCGATTATCACCGATAGCGGCGTGCCGGGTGAAATCGTGGAGGTTTCACACGAAGAAGTACAGCAAGTGGCAGCAGCAGCCGAGCCAAAAATGACTTATATTATGAAGACACTGATATCTGAGTTATAAGTTATGAGTTATGAGTTGTTAGTTGGCTTTGCGATTAAAGTTTAACACCGTTAGGTCAACTAACAACTAATAACTCAGAATTCAAAGCGTTCTCAACTAATAGCGTCCCAGATATTTTTATTTTGTGCAGCTTCGCCCCATCGGGGCGGAATCCTAGTAGCCCCAGATTTCAATCTGGGGTGAGAATGTCAACAAGCACAGGCGTGCCATAGGTACGCTATCTTAAATTATCATACCGTACCTACGGCACGGTGGTTACCCTTAATTCCAAACCCCAGATTGAAATCTGGGGCTACCTAGATTACGTCCCTAGCGGGACGAGCTGTGCCTCCCTAATTTTATTTGGGACGCTATTAGTTCTCAACCACATTTCCATCCATTCTCACCACTTCTGCTTTTCGGCACAAAAATTCAGTAATTCAGCCGAGTGCTCTGAAAATGGCTTCCTATCAAAGAAAAAATCCATCAAAACATCTGTATCTATTAGAACTTTATCCATTACAAATATTTTTCTTCCACTCTATTTCTAAGCTCCTCTTCATAATCCATATTATTTGGCATCCTAAATGAACCTTTTAATGACGCTACGACTGGATTGAGATTTTGAATTTTATTTTGTTGCTCCTTTTCAGTGAGAATCTTTAAATAGTTCTCGATAATATTCGACAAGCTACTATTTCTATCTTTCGCATAATTCCGAGCTTGTTGGATTATACTACTTTCCATTGTTAATATCAACTGTGCATTCATCTTGAATAGATTTTATTACACGACAAAGTTATAATTATTATCACACAGACACTCGTTAATTGTCGTTTTTATACAAAACAAGCCCCCTGCCCAACTCATAACTCATAACTCATAACTCATAACTCATAACTCTCCTAGTTTCCCCAATTATCTCTATCCAAGCTTCGATATTGAATGGCTTCGGAGATATGTTCGCTCGTTACCGCTTCGCTTCCTGCTAGGTCGGCAATGGTGCGAGAAACACGAAGAATGCGGTCATAGGCACGAGCCGATAATCCCATCATCTCCATCGCTTGTTTGAGAATAATATTGCTCGCTTCATCGAGCTGCACATACTCCCGAATCTGGCGACTGCTCATCTGCGCATTGCAAAACACCATCTCTTCATCGGCATATCGCTCCGACTGCATTTGCCGTGCCGAAATCACTCGTGCACGAATGGTTTCACTGTTCTCGGAATCTTGCATCTCCGCCAATTCTTTGAATGGCACCGGCACCACTTCGAGGTGAATGTCGATGCGGTCGAGCAACGGACCAGAGATTTTATTGAGATATTTTGTAACCGCTCCGGGCTGACAGACGCACTCTTTCGTGGGGTGATTGTAGTAGCCACACGGACAAGGGTTCATCGAAGCCACCAGCATGAAGCTCGCTGGATAGTCCACCGAGAGTTTCGCTCGCGAAACGGTTATCTTGCGGTCTTCCAACGGCTGGCGCATCACCTCAAGCACCGAGCGTTTAAACTCAGGTAGTTCATCGAGAAACAACACCCCATTGTGCGCCAAAGAGATTTCTCCCGGCTGCGGATAGCTTCCGCCGCCCACCAATGCCACATCTGAAATCGTGTGATGAGGCGCACGAAAAGGTCGGACGGTCATCAGTGAAGTGTCTTTGCCTATCTGCCCCACCACCGAATGAATCTTGGTGGTTTCGAGTGCCTCATGCAAGGTAAATGGTGGCAAAATCGAAGGCACACGCTTGGCAATCATGGTCTTTCCTGCACCGGGCGCACCAATCAAGATGATGTTGTGTCCGCCTGCGGCAGCCACTTCCATAGCTCGCTTCACATTCTCCTGTCCTTTCACATCCGAGAAATTGAAATCGGCATTTTGCGCGGCATTGAAGAACTCTGCTCGAGTGTCCACAATTGTTTGCTCCAACTCCACTTCATCATTGAAAAAGCCGATCACCTCCGTGATGTTCTCCACGCCAAAGATTTTGAGTTTATCGACCACTGCTGCTTCACGTGCGTTTTGCTTCGGCAGAATGAAACCATCGAAGCCCTCCTCACGAGCTCGAATGGCAATGGGCAACGCTCCCTTAATCGGTTGAAGCGTGCCATCGAGCGAAAGTTCGCCCATCATGAGGTATTTTTCGAGTTTATCGGTCTTGATTTGTTCGGAAGCGGCAAGCACCGCAATTGCCAAAGGCAAGTCATAAGCCGAACCCTCCTTGCGGAGGTCGGCCGGAGCCATATTAATGACAATCTGCTGGCGAGGCCATTTGTAGCCATTGAGCTGAATGGCAGACATCATGCGCTGATGGCTTTCCTTGATGGCACTATCGGGCAATCCGACTAAGAAAAATCGGATTCCTTTTGAGATGTTAGTTTCTATGGTGATGGTTGTCGCATCAATGCCATGCACCGCCGACGCAAAGGTTTTAATAAGCATGTGCTATTGTTAGTTGTTATTTGCGCCAAGATACGAAAGAAATGCTGATTAATGATAAATTGAAGTGGGTTTTTGAAAAGATTTTGGGATATTACCACTTAGAGACTAGCTTTACTGTCATATTTAGTTGACAACACTTGCCATCATCAGCAACTTGCACAAAATTTACAGAGCTACAAATCCGTTACCAAAGAAGAAGCTATAACTCCAGGCAAATCGCTTTTAAACTATAGAGGACTGTCTTTTGTAGTGCCACTCTGAGTCGTTTTGAAAATGGGAGAGCCTTTTGTAGTGCCACTCTGAGTTGTTTTGAAAGATGGGAGAGCCTTTTGTAGTGCCACTCTGAGTTGTTTTGAAAATGGGAGAGTCTTTTGTAGTGCCACTCTGAGTTGTTTTGAAAATGGGAGAGCCTTTTGTAGTGCCACTCTGAGTTGTTTTGAAAATGGGGGCTCTATGTCGTTTGTAGTGGGTAACGAAAAAAGGCTCTATAACGTTTTGTATGGGTAAATATTTCGCCGTAGGCGATTAATCTTAATAGCATAAAGACATTCACACCCCTGTTCCCCATAGGGGATTAATCTTGCAAATCATTAAGATTGAAGCCCTGTGCTTCGACTCCGCTCAGCAATCATGGTATGCACGGTGTAAATAACAGCCATTTTCTTATAGTTGATGCGATAAACAAACAATCCAAATTGACGAAAATATGAGCTTGTTTGAAGCTGAGAGATTCCAGCCATGAATTGCAAACTATGTATAGTCGCCCTTAATCCATTCACATATTTCTCAGCTGTGTGATAGGAATTATATTCACAAACAATGGCATTAAACAGATCTTGCACATCATTATCTGCTTGCAATTAGTAGCGTCCCAGATATTTTTATTTTGTTCAGCTTCGCCCCATTGGGGGCGAAATCCTAGTAGCCCCAGATTTCAATCTGGGGTGGGAATACCCACAAACACAGGCGTGCCGTAGGTACGCTATAATTCTTTTTCATGCCGTACCGATGGCACGGAATTCATCCTCGATTCCAGACCCCGGATTGAAATCCGGGGCTACATAGATTAGGTCCCTAGCGGGACGAGCAGTGTTGCAATAAATTTATCTGGGACGCTATTAG
>JBKECD010000191.1:0-4349 GCA_047974225.1 Mangrovibacterium sp. | reverse complement strand
TCGCTCGCCACATTCACCATCACCTCCAGCGAAGGCGTGATGAGTCCGCTCAAGCCAATCATATCCACTTCGTGTTTCTTGGCTTGCTCCAAAATGGTTTCCGTGGGCACCATCACCCCGAGGTCGATTACTTCATAATTATTGCACGCCAGCACCACACCCACAATGTTTTTACCGATGTCATGCACATCGCCTTTCACCGTGGCGAGCAACACTTTCTTAGGCTTGCTTGCGCTTTCGGCAAACTTCGCTTTGTCTTGCTCAATATAGGGCAAGAGGTGCGCCACCGCCTTTTTCATCACACGAGCTGATTTGATGACCTGTGGCAAAAACATCTTGCCCGCACCAAACAAGTCGCCCACCACATTCATGCCGTCCATCAGCGGACCTTCAATGATTTTGAGTGTCGGCTCATAGCTAGGAATGATTTCTTCCAAATCCTGCTCCACATAGTCCACCACGCCTTTCACTAGCGCATATTCCAATCGTTTTTCAGCGGAAAGCGTGCGCCATTCGTTGGTCTTTTGTGCTTTAGCGGAATCGTCCACCTCCATGCTTTGCGCAAATTCGAGCAGTCGCTCGGTGGCATCAGCTCTTCGGTTGAGCACCAAATCTTCCACATAAACGAGGAAGTCGGCAGGAATTTCATCATATATTTGGAGCATTCCGGGGTTCACAATCCCCATGTCAAGTCCCGCCTTAATGGCGTGGAAAAGGAACACCGAGTGAATCGCCTCGCGCACCACATTGTTTCCGCGGAAAGCAAACGACACATTGCTCACCCCACCGCTCGTCTTGGCGTGGGGGAGATTTTGCTTAATCCAGCGCACCGCCTCAATGAAGTCCACCGCATAATTATTATGCTCCTCCATGCCGGTGCCGATGGTGAGAATATTGGGGTCGAAGATAATATCTTCGGCAGGGAAATGCAGCTTTTCAGTGAGCAGCTTATAGGCACGCTCGCAGATTTCAATTCTTCGTTGGAAGCTATCCGCCTGCCCTTGTTCGTCGAATGCCATCACCACCACCGATGCGCCATATCGCTGCACCTGTTTGGCATGCGCCAAGAAGGCTTCTTCGCCCTCTTTGAGCGAAATGGAGTTCACAATCGCCTTGCCTTGCAAGCATTTCAGACCGGTTTCAATCACTTCCCACTTCGAGGAATCCACCATGATAGGCAGTTTCGCAATCTCGGGTTCCGACATCATGAGGTTCAAGAATCGGTGCATCTCTTTTTGCGCATCAAGCATGGCATCATCGAGGTTCACATCAATCACCTGTGCGCCATCTTCCACTTGGGCAGCTGCCACCGAAAGAGCTTCATCGTATTTCTCTTCGCGAATCAATCGGGCAAATTTTCGTGAGCCCGACACGTTGCATCGCTCGCCCACATTCACAAAGTTGGTTTCCGAAGTGATGGTTACCGGTTCTAGTCCGCTGAAGCGTGTCAGATGGTCGTTCTTTTGGCGCACGTGTGGTTGCGCTTGCGCTGCCACCTTGGCAAAACGAGCGATATGGTCGGGCGTTGTGCCGCAACAACCACCGATGATATTCACAAAATGATTGTCGAGAAAGTCGGTTACCTGCGCTGCCATTTGCTCGGGCGTTTCATCATATTCGCCAAACTGATTGGGCAATCCTGCATTCGGATAAGCACTGATGTAGAACGGAGCTTTGTCGCCCAGTTCCTTCAAGTACTGACGCATATCTTTTGCCCCTAGCGAGCAGTTGAAACCAATGCTGAGCAAATCGAGATGGCGCAATGAATTGAGGAATGCCTCGGGTGTTTGTCCAGAAAGGGTGCGACCGCTATTGTCGGTAATCGTGCCGGAAACCATGATGGGCACTTGTTCGCCACGTGCTTCAAAGACTTCCTCAATGGCATAAAGAGCCGCCTTAGCATTGAGGGTGTCGAAGACGGTTTCCACCAGCAGCACATCCACGCCGCCATCGAGCAGCGCATTGACTTGCTCCACATAGGCGATGCGAAGTTCATCGAAAGTTACGGCACGAAAGCCGGGGTCGTTCACATCGGGCGACATGGAAAGGGTGCGGTTTGTCGGACCAATCGATCCAGCCACAAAGCGAGGTTTATCGGGGTTCAATGCCGTATATTCATCTGCCACCTCACGCGCGAGCTGTGCCCCAACCTTGTTGAGCGCATAGACCCACGCCTGCGTGTCATAGTCGGCTTGCGAAATCGAAGTCGAACTAAAAGTGTTCGTTTCGATGATATCTGAACCCGCTTCGAGGAACTGCCGGTGAATCTCGCGAATCACATCGGGACGAGTGAGTGTGAGCAGGTCGTTGTTTCCCAACAAATCCTTCTTCACCTCCGCCATCTCCTCATTGCGGAAATCTTTTTCGGTTAAACCACATTTTTGAATCATGGTGCCCATCGCACCATCGAGCACCAACACTCGGCTTTCGAGTTGGTGGCGTATATTTTTTTTGATTGTCATATCTATATATTACACTCCTAGAATAATATCCGCATCAATGTGCAGTCGTTTATTCATCATTCGCCCCACTTGAAGCGTTGGTTCACTCTTCCCTGTCAGGTAATCGCTCACACGAGAGGTACTTACCTCTAAAATTTCAGACAACTTTGCTTGAGTGATGTTGTTTTCATACATATAATACTTGAGTACTTCCACCAAGGTAGGTTTTTCCACCTCATGATGCGCATCTTCATAATCCGCCACTAAATCAGAGATTAACGCCAATTCCACTTCATCTTTTTCGCTCATTGGCTCGCTGGCATCATCAATCAATGCCAAAAGTTCTTCCATGCGTTCGCAAGCTTTTTCATATTCTCGCGCTGTTTTTATTGCTGCCATAATATTTAAATTTTAGAACAATCTATGTTATCATATTCTTGATGAGTTCCGATAAAACGAATATAAACACGCTTTCCCTCGAATAATATCAGGGCGACTAAGCGATAATTATTTCCTCCAATATTGAATACATAGCGTTGGTTTCCAACATAATCAACGCTATTAAAGGTCTGCTTAATATCAGCTAACTTATTCCAATCTGCCTTCTTCGTTTGCGACAACCAATTGTATAATGGAACCTTTGCATGAGCGTTCTTCAACACAAAATCGCTTATCTTCTTAGGCGATATTACTCTCATAAGTATGTTTTTGCAGTACAAATGTAGTACTAAATTCTAAAATTCAAAATAAAATCCTGCTTATTGGGTTTACTGTGGTGCAGTTTGGACTTTCACCTCGTCAATTCCCGAAACACCCCTTCCAAGCTCCTTTGTTTTTCATTCATGCCGATGATTGTCCAGCCATTTGCCACGGCGGTTTGGAAGATTTTGGGGCGAATGTCCTCTGTGTCAAGTGCGGTGAATAAGAATTTGCTTTCCGATAGGCTTTCCACCGAAGCGATGTTTGCTGCATTCAAGAGTTCCGAAGAAATAGGCTGCTGAAATTCCACCAACACTTGCTGCGAGGCGGTGAGCAGTCCGCCAGCTTTCACCATCTCGATGCTATTATCTGCAATCAACTTGCCTTCGTTGATGATGAGCACACGGTTGCAAATTGCTTCCACTTCTTGCATGATGTGGGTGGAGAAAAACACGGTTTTCTCAGATGCAATCGACTTGATTAGACTTCTGATTTCCTCCAGCTGATTGGGGTCAAGCCCGGTGGTGGGTTCATCGAGAATGAGCAGTTGAGGGTCGTGAATCAACGCCTGCGCTAGTCCCACACGCTGGCGATAGCCTTTCGAGAGTTCGCCAATTTTCTTGCGCTGCTCCTTGCCCAAGCCGGTCATTTCAATCACTCGTGCCACCGCTTGCGATTTATTTTTCAGGCCATACATGCCGGCGGTCAGACTGAGATATTCCTTTATATAGAGGTCGGTGTAGAGCGGATTGTGTTCCGGCAAATAGCCGATATGGTGGCGGAGTTGGTGGTTTTCGGGTGTCATCAGCTCGTCATTGAGCCACAGTTCGCCAGCATCGGCTGCCAAATAGCCGGTCATGATTTTCATGGTGGTGGATTTGCCAGCTCCATTCGGACCGAGAAAGCCCACGAGCTCGCCCGTTTCGAGTTGAAATGAAATATCGTCGACAGCGATTTGCTCGCCATAGGTCTTGCGAAGGTTGTTGATGCGGATTGTCATAAATCAAAAGTAGTGAAACTAGAGGGCATATTTAAGAACTTGATTGGGGTAATAATCGTTTTAAGTAGTAAAGAGTCGTTTTTTTTTAAAATGTAATTTTTATTTAAGAAATAAAAATTAATCTTTGACCTCTCAAAAAAACGCATATCATTATGAGAATAAATTTAAATGCTTTTTTTGGGCTTATATTTATATTTTGAGGCTGGGGT
>JBKECD010000037.1:0-41708 GCA_047974225.1 Mangrovibacterium sp. | reverse complement strand
GTGCTGGGCGCAAATTTCATCGGCTCGGCATTCGATGAAAAGCCCTCGGTGATGGCGTGCATGAGCGACTTTCAGCAGTTCATGCCCTCGCATCATCGCACAAAAAACATCCTCTTTCATGCCTCGCTCAATCCGCACCCCGATGATAAACTTTCCGATGAACAGCTCTCGGAAATCGGTCGGGAGTATATGCAAAAACTCGGCTATGGCGAGCAGCCCTTTGTCATTTTCAAGCACGAGGATATTGAGCGAGAACATATCCACATTGTTTCACTTCGAGTAAAATCCGATGGTGGCAAGGTGAATGACTCCAAAGAGTTCATCCGCAGCAAACGCATCACCGAAGAACTCGAAGCGAAGTATCAATTGCAGCCCGGCGAGGGCAAGGCTTTGCGCGAGGATTGGCGATTATCGCCTGTTGATACTGCATCGGGGAACATCAAGCGACAACTCTCGCAGGTGGCTAAGGCGGTGGCGGGGAGTTCTCATTTCCAGTCCTTGGGAGAATATAACGCCATTCTTTCTCGGTATCATGTGGAGGTGGAGGATGTGCGAGGTGAGCGAAACTGCACTGCATATCGAGGCTTGCTCTATCAGGCGACCAATGTGATGGGAATTAAAGTGGGCGTGCCGATTAAATCCTCGCTGATTGGCAAAGCCGTCGGCTTTGAGGCACTAGAAAAACGTATGACAAAATCACAAATTGCCATTAAGCAAAAGGGATTAAAGACGCACACATGGCAAGCTGTTTCCTCAGCTAAAAGTCAGGCGAAAACCGAAAGCGAGTTCCGAGCTTTGCTCGCCAAAGACAACATCGAAGTGCTTTTCCGCAAGAATGATGAGGGGCGGATTTATGGCGCAACTTTCATCGACCATCACACCCGAACGGCTTTGAATGGTTCTCGACTAGGCAAAGGATTTTCAGCAAATGTGTTTCAGGAGATGTGGGGTGAAAAGGCGGTTTTGCCATCGAAGCAGGGTGATTCTGAAAAATCATTTGCAAGAGGATTGCAAGAGGATTGCAGAGGAGTTTCAAGCTTTTCGCTCCTGCCTGATGTGGACGAGGAAGTGAAGCCCGAAGCAGAGCTTTATCAGCGAAAAAGAAAGAAAAGGAGGTTTGGAAGGCAGGGGGATTAAAGAAAAAAGAGCTTCTCGACAAAAAACGAGAAGCTCTTTTCATAGTGTGTGTTTGCAAAGGTATTTTCTTTGCGGCGTAGTGTGTTTGCGAAGCGATTGCACTTCATGCTAAATCTTCTGATAGCAACAATGTGCAACTAGCTTTGATTTACGATTGCAAAGTAAAACAATCAAAAATTAATACCACTTGATATTAATCAATATCGAAAGGGGAGGCTGTTTTTTTATGTCTAGCCAGTTTCGACTAGTTAATCGGCTCATCATATAATTTCCGCCCCCAATTTTGAATGCTCCTTTGCGGCAAGTTTAAATCATTCATCAATCGACGAAATTCAGTTTTAATCTCCCAGATAGCATTTGAATCTGTTGTGCGCACACGTGTTTCGTGATTATTTTTTGTTCCACTCAGCGTAAAGTTGAGTGAACCCAGATATGCAATTTGGTCATCTATCAAATAAATCTTGCTATGAACGAAAGTATTGTTAGAATTATCCTTATCCGATGAATATAGTATTTTAAAGGGGAATAGCTTTGAATAGTAATATGAATAAATTCTCGTGCGTTTCACCTTCTTTTTCAGATAGAGCACCGCAACAGTAATTGCTAATATTGGGATGACTCCGAGCAATAGCCTAATGTCATTTACAAATACAGAAGTTGTCATTAGTATTCCCACTAAAATAATATCTGCATAGGTTAAATTAGTCGCCACCTTAGTCCATTCCTTACGTTTAGTTTCTGCCTCATGGTCGGTTTTTCTTTCCTGAATGATGAGCTGATGACCATTTCTTTGTTCGTAGTCCCCATAATAATCTTCAATCTCATTTGTTGTTATTAATTCGACGGCTATATTTTGTTCGTGCAATTGGATTAAAGACGCTATTAGCGATGGCGAAAGATATGGCGAAATAATTTTTACCGATTCTTTCGCACTATTTATGTCCTTTAATAGTTTCTTTCCAGCTCCTGAACCGATATAAATATCGCAATTTGCTTCGTTGTAATACATATTCTGATTATTTGATTTTAGTAGTTTTTTTCCTCATTTTGAAAAAAAGCCGCTTTTGTATGCTAAGCAAAAGCGAGAGAAGAATCAGTATCTCTTCCCTCGCTTCACCTTGTTTCTCCTTGCTTAAAAGGTTAACGCTCGGCGACTTCCTCAATAGGAGCAGCGCCATATTTGTTTTCCTCCGCATCGCCTTTCTTTGCCAATGCGACTACGAGCAGAATCGCTCCCACCAACGGAATGCAGACAATGAAATAATACCAGCCGCTTTTGCCGACATCGTGCAATCTTCTCACAAGCAGACCTAGTTGTGGAATTGTTGTAAACAAACCGAGGCTTGAATAAATCCATCCATAAGGAGCTACCTCGCTAAAAGTCAGCCCCAACAGATTATCGAGCAATGCTGCTAGCAGGAACGCAACGAAAAGGTAGAGGACAAACATCCAATACTGTTTTAGGCTCGCACGTCCTGTGAAATTTGCGTAGTTGTTTCTCAACACGCTTAAAAAATAAAGTTGAAAACTTTTCATTATAACTATAATATTTAGTGGCATTTTTCAATGCCTGTTTATACACTGTAATTTCTAAATGCGTTATTCAAATACATATACCAATACTCCTGTCTTATAAGAGGAAGAACTGAACTCAAACAATTCACTTTTCACCTCCACATCATCCACGAAAATCTTTAATGTCATGTCGATAACATCATCATTATCGCTGCTTGCCGTAAGAGTGATTGTCTCAAAATGCTTCACCTCTTTGGTAATCGTTTGACTGAAAGGTAAGACTTTGCCCTCAGAGTCCGACTCGCCTCCAGTTGCATTGACGATAGTAATGTCAGCCGTTGCATTATCAGTGCTTGAGCTCACCTCATACTTAATTTGTACTGTTTTAGGGTAGCCCGACTCTTCGTCCTCACTACACCCCACAAAGTTTAACGCTGCAAACATGAATAGCAGCATTAGAGATTTGATTTTAAAGTTCATAATTTGAATTTATTACTAATCTTTTTAATAGAACATCAGCTACTTACTTTGCAGCAAGCTATCTTTCAAAGTTGCAAACTCCGCTTCGCTGATTACGCCTGTGTCGTGCAGCTCTTGTAGTTTCATGAGCTCATCAGACACTGGAAATTTTGACACATTGCTCACATCTTGAACCTGCCTTGACATCTTCTTGAGTTTTTTTACTTCGGAACTGATCTTCCTCATGAGTATCGTATGATTGACCATCATATTTGAGCTGAAACAACTGGTTACTTCTTCTGTTCGCCTGATAGTCAGCCGAGCATATCCTAAGAGTTTGCCCCAGAACTCAAAACTGACATAGGCTTCATTAATGTCTTCTATTGGAATTTCAAAGTGCGACTTTTTCCATGGAAGGAAACCCGTTTTTATAATTAATTCCTCTTCGGTGAGCATCCAGCGGCAAGAGTTGATGCGCCAAAGGATATTTAGCGATACAACTAGAGCTATCAGCCCCAAGATTAAAAAAACATATCCGAAGACTGTTGCATTGACTGTTTCACTTAGATCCATTAGAGCTAGCCACATGACAGTTAAGCTCAAAACAATTCCATAAATAGGCAACACATAGGCAAGCCAATGTTTTCTCGACTCAAGAACCCCATCAATTCTCAAGTCTTGATTTGATTTTTTAATTTCGTTCATTTAGAATATTCTTTTTTAAATCCGAGCATCGAGTTTTCTCAGCTCATGATTCAGATTCACATATAGTTCTTGACCTAGCCGTTCACTCATGCCAAGTTGAAATTTTCGCCAAGTAATCTCCATTTGTTCCGCTAGTTCTCTTCCTTTGGCTGAGCACGAAGTTTCACATCGCTTGCCATCTTTAGTGCGGAGCACAAAACCATCACGCACCAACCGATCTACAAGCCTTGTAATTGTGGAAGGGCTCAAATTCAGTTCGTCAGCCAACTCAACAGTGCCAACACATGGGTTTATATTGATGGTGATTAGCAAATAGGCATAACTAGAAGAGAATCCATATTCTGCACACGCAGAATCAGCAAGCATAGTCATCCGGCGTAATATCCGGTTTAGGCGAAAATAAAGACAGTCGTCAAAATAATTACTCATAATATTCATGTTTATTAGATCCCGCCATGCGCTACCGACCGATAGCTTTTCATGCCCAATTTCTGATTTATCGCCCAAAAAGTCTCAGCAAGCATTTCAGAATACGGAGCGTAAAGCTCGGGGATTGCTTGAGCCATTGCCCTCATATACATCACTAGCTGATTATTGAGCACATCGAACAATTGAGGAATATAATTGCATATTGGTTCCGATTCAGGCTGAATTTCGCATTGCTCATTAATCTTTTTGAAATTCGCATGATGTGATTTCAAACTTTCAAAAATGGAGTTTAAATGCAAAAGTGCATTCATCTGCTGTTGGCAATCAGGTGAGCTAAGCTTTTCTATCAGCGAATCTATCTGTGTCGTTTGCTCTTCATATGGCATGTGTGCTAATTGCGCCCCATAACTCTCTAGCTCTAATAATAACTTTTTTGCAGCATGCGAGGGGGCGTGTGAATCATTAAGCAGCGCACAGCCCTGCACACACAAATAGAACCGCTGATAAGCCAAATCTCTCAGATTATAATACTGATCTCTTTCGATATACATGCGATCTCTTTTCTGGGAAGAGAGAAGATTGGAATGCTTTTCTGCAAGCGTCTCGATGATTAGTTGAAGATTACTGTCAGAGGTCAGCCGACTAAGCTTAAAGCCTCTGACAATACTCTCCGTTACTTCAATCACTTCATCAACACTCGCTCTCCGGTTGATTATAGGAATTTCCATTGCTCAATATCTATTGTTTTCCTTTTTTTTGCGATTCACCCTTTGAGGGTTCATCCTTGCTTTTATCTGAAGAAGGTGTTCCTTTAGATTTTGCATTAAAATTGTCTGGTTGCTCCATATTCTTGCAATTTCCATTGAGGCGTCCTCCTGTTTCAATTGCAATTTCACTGGTGAGCACATCGCCAAAAATAACTCCTGTCGGCTTGATTGAAGTCTGAAAGGAAGAAGTTACCTTCCCATTCACTCGCCCATAAACAATTACTTCCTTAGCTGAAATTTCGCCTTCCACAAAGCCTGTTTCGCCCACAATAACCTTACTATCTGATGACAATTCACCATAAAACTTTCCATTCACTCCGATATCGCCTTGAGAGTGCAATTTCCCATTGCCTTCCATCTCCTTGCCGATATTACTGATTGTTGCTTCGCTCGAAGCAATGATCTCTCTATTACTCTTTTTAAACATATTTGCTTATTTTTACATTGCCAAATTAGATATATCCTTCTGACTGTCTTTTAGGTTTCGCCAGCGTTTTTTCAGGCGAGCCACCTTGCGTATCTCAGGGTTTTTTTCTTGTTTCAAAGCCGTTTTTAGCCGCGACAACACCTCGGGAGCAACGCCTAAATAGTCTGCCAAGTGATAGCCCGGTATTCTCACCATAATGTCCGACTTATCCCTCATGAAGTCAATTAATTTTTCTTTTAACGGACGTTTGACCTCTCGGATAACACTCAGCGCATCAGTAGTTGTTTTAAATGAAATCTGCATGATTAACTGTGAAATCTCGGGATATTCAGCCGTCAGCTTAAGCATATTTTCATGAGAAAGACGGTAGGCAGATGCTCGTCGCGACAGAAACTGACACACAAGCTGGCAGGCACATTGTTTTTTTGATTTTCTCCCTCTTTTCACCGGAATGAAGCCGCGGAGAGAAGATGCAAAATCATTCTCTTGCATAAACCAAAGTGTGATGAAATTCTTTTTTTCATCCAAATAGCCCATTCTCGCCACTCCTTGCTCGATGAAAAAATAGTCATTACAACGATGCCCTTCGTAAAACAAATAGTCATGCTTGCTAAATTCCTCTCGTGTTAAGCATTTCACTAAGGCATCTATGCTTTCTTCACTCAATCCAAAATTTGTTTTTAATTCTTCAATCATAATTTTCGTGTTTGTTGCCCTCTTCGGGCGGTGTATCTGTGATTTCTAGTACATTATTCCCGTGTTTTAATGTTTTGAATATTTACCTTCCCCTCTCCGCTATCGTCCGACAGTTCTAAATCAAGATTCAATTCCTCTACCCAGTCTCTCAGTCGATTAGCAAATTCAACAGCAACGGTCATTTGCCGAGCTAGTTTTTTGTATTTCTCTGGATTGTATTTTAATTGATCATTTAGATATCCGACCAACTGGTTATTGATTATCCCCCGCACCTGTGATTTGAGCGACATTGATTCTTGCAGACCATCACATTTCTCCAGCTCATCTAAATAGCTTTGATAAGCCACTTCAAAATTTTCATGGCTAGCCTTTAAATTTTCAATCAGCTTGGGCACTTGCACCATCGCATCAATGCTATACTCCTGCTGAGCCTTTTCGAGATCAAGAATTAATGATTTAAACACCGCTGATTCCATTGCATAAAGCTGTGTTTCGATGTCGGCACCGTGATTTTCAATGATTGAAATCAGCCCAGCGGCTGCACCTAAGGAGGGATTTCTCAGAGCACACATTTGAAGATAGTCATAGAGGCAAAGCGCTGCATCCCACCGCTGTTCTTCATAATCCTCTAAGACCGAAATGTTGGTGTCTTTCACGATGGTGAAAAGCAAGGTTTGATTTGCGCTTTTTAAATCATTTGCTGATGCGTGAAGCTCTTCATCGCTGATTGCGGATGTTTCCACCTGACGGCAAAGCTCTTTGCCAACAAATGCCAGCGCATCTATGCGCACTCTAGGCGAGATTTTTGGAATATTCATACTTCTTTCTTTGATCGATTCTCGGCTTTGATAAAAAAACTCTATTCTTTACTGCGCAAACAACTATAGTTTTTCATTACCTATCAATAAAACAGTGGCAAATATATAAAATGCGTCATACAACTAGCTGACAAATCTGAAAAAAATAGTTTTTTTAAATATTTTTTCCTTACAAAAAACTCTCCAAGCGCAAATGCGCTCGGAGAGGCTGGGGACACTACCCCCCATACAAACACACAATTACTATGAACTATAATTGCACTGCAAAGATGGGAAGAATTGTCGTATTAAAAATTGACAAATGTCCAACTCAACACTATTCGTTATTTTTTAACGTCAATAACTCATGAGCGCAACCATTCAGCCTCCATAAAAGATGGGGTTGAAAAGTTGAGAGAATAGCCCGAGAATGCAGGGGCAGGGGTGTGAAGATGCAAAGGCTATCGTTTTTGTCGAGCAACCACCACAATAGCCTTCCGTTCGGGGGGAATTACTGGATTTTTAAGCGCATCCTTTCAGAAAAAGAGTTGTTTGGAATAGCTTATCGCTCTGCCAAAACTTCCTCTTCGGCTAAAATAGCGACTATACATTTCCTTAATCTCGGCTGAGACTTTTGGAGGGTGAAGCAGGGGGGATTTTTCCTGTGCCGTTCCTTGATTGACTATATTCGGAAACAGTGCGGCACGCACTAAAATAGAATAATAAATTTTCATAGTGATTTCTTTTGTTTGTGGGGGCAAAGATATAAAACAGTTACACAAATCAACGACAAAGTTTAATAATAAAACTAAATCATTTCAACCTAAAGAAATCAATCCAGCTTCTTTTTCAAAAAAAATAGGGTGTCCCGAAGTTATTTAAGAACTTCGGGACACCCCACAACCAACTCAGCCAATTACTTCCGCAGCGACTCTTTCCCTCAGCTGTCAATGATTCACTCAAAAACTCGTCGCATGTAGCAATACACCTCGCCATAATTTCTCCCTTCGATTGTTTGGGGATTTTCATGCTGAATATCATGAAAGCGACCGAGTTTGCTTGTCCAATAGCCATTTGCTTTTTGCCGAGCGGCATGCGTGCAGTCTTCTGTTCCGGGAGCTACATATAGCGCAATCTTTCGATACCCTTCTTCAAAATCAGAGGTTGTGCAGCATTCATATCCCTTCAGTCGAAAGGCTTCAATAAAATTCCCCACATGGCAGTTCTTGATTTCATCCGACGGCCAATAATGCACCCCATCTAAGAACTCAAATTCTCCCGTATTAGGCCACATCCATCGGTCGTTGATGTTATATGCCCATGCGATGCAATTATAGGCAGGCGTTTGAGCACTTGTTATCTCAAACTCTTTGTCGTCAGCCAATTTTGGAAACCATTCGATGATTTTACGTTTTATTTCCGTAGTTCCTTCACCCATAACTTACAAGCATCTATGATTGTGGCATTTTGCGAAGTGATTTTCTTGCCATAAATAAAATTTAGAGCCCACACTAGCGGAGAAGGCTCCACCTCTATGCGCTCCACAATATAGAGCACCGCCGATTGCCCCATCGACACGATTGCCTTGAAGTCCTCATCTTCAATGATTGAACTCACCGAGGATAAAAACACAGTTTTCTCTTGCCACTTAGCGTAGTGATTGTCGAACCTAAATTTTTGAATAAAAACAGTTTGGTCGCTTTTGTCCACTGTGTTTAAGTAGTTAGATGTCTTGCAATCACTGACAGTAGTCAGAATCCCACTATGAGCATCTAAATCCTGATAGGACAGCGGAGTTGCTGCCGAAAGAAAAACAGCGGCAAGCGTAATCGGCTTCCACTTATTATTTGAGAGTGTGTTTAATTGCATAGTTCGATAGTTTTGGGAGTAATATTTTTAAAAAATATCTCATTTTTCACCTCCCGAAGTTTTTCCATGCTATCTGAGAGCGTCTCTAAATCGAAAATCAGACACTGCCTATCCAGCACATCAATATCAAAAGTGTAGATATATGCATTTACGCCTGTATTTTCGGCATTTTGATTCACAATACTGTGAATGTTCGTTTCTGGGATATCCATTGTCAGGCGAAAACCATATTGCCGAAGCGGATAAGGCAGGTCATTTTCTTCATTGCGAGAAATCACCGTTCTAAAGTAATTCGAAGGATTCTCAAATGCATCGAAATTAAAGCGATTAACAAAGCGAATTGATGTCCGAACCACCGTAAGACCACTGATAACGCCCGAAACAATCGACAATAACTTAAAGATAGCTGCTTTAAAGCTTTCCCAGTTTTCATAGGGACGCTCGTCAATATAGGTAATCTTATTCTCGCTAATTTCCACCTTTGCCTTTTGGTCTTTTGAAAAATAAACATAGCGATTCACCCGAGCGTCGGTTGTGCCATTCAGTGTCGAGACTCCCAAAGGAATCGAAGATCCTCCCAAATCAATGCCCACATGCACATTTCCACTCCGAATTGGGTAGGTGTGCTTTATTTGCTCGTCATATCTTAGAAAATCATTCAGCTTCACTTCAGAAGGGTCAAAGACCAACTGAAAAATAGCAACAGCAATTGGTGGCTTGCGTAATTTCTGATACATGGCATCTGGGTTGATTATTAACTGGCAGCGAAACTACTGCAAAAAAACGAAAACTTCAAACTTTATTACCATCAACGGTTTCGATTTTAGCAATATTTAATCTCCTCACTGTTCCTCTCCCAGAGGGGGAGGAGCAGTGAGGAGATTAAAAGGGGAGAGGTATTAACCACCACCTCTCCCCGCAGCCTCCAGCGCACATCAAAACACCAGAAGCTGCATCACTATTAAACACCACGTTTAAAGTCTTCATCATTGTGTGAAATTCGGTCTATTTGAAGAATGCCAGTTTTCAGCTCCCAAAGAATAGTCTTGACGATAAGGCGCAATTACCCCACTCACATCCCAACCACTGAGGTCTTGGTTGAATTTCAAAGCGTTTTCAAACATGTGTCTCATGTCCATAAGCGCACTCACATTCCAATCGCTGATGTCTTGGTTGAAAGACGAAGCGTAGGAAAACATGTACTGCATGGTTTTTACATTTTGGGTTTTCTCGCCCCAATTGAGCGGTTGATTGCCATTGTTGAATTTTTTAGCTGCCTCAAACATGCCACTCATGTCCTCAACCTTGCTCACATCCCAACCGCTGATGTCGGAATTGAAATCCATGCAATCACGAAAGATACTTTGAAGGCTTGTGCATTCCGATAAATCAGGAGATTCGGCTGCTGTAGCCCCCGGCACACTGGTGAGATTACCGCAGCCTCTAAACATATTCTCCATCGCCTGCCATTTCACATTGCCCCATTGCTCCACACGCAAGATTGTGCTTTCCATCGTTGCTCGCGGAAATCCGCTACCGTCTGCCTTTGGATAAATTTCCACTAGAATATCGTCAGTTTTTCCCGGAGTGGTGTAGCTAAAGTCGCCTGTTACCCCTGCTTCCTCATAAATAATCTCCTCACTTAAGGAATACACCCTCACATCATAACTATATTCATACCCTGCAATCGTTATTATCTTCACCCTCCCATTTTTCCACACCGACACAAAAGGCACACCGCCAAAAGTCTTACATGCTGCATCCTGCCCAGCATCATTAATCGTCCAGCCATAAGTGCCGGTTAATTCTTGGTGTGCAGCCGCAGCAGCGCAATATTTCGTGCTTTGCGCCCCGAGCGACACACCGCTTTTCGCATTGCCATTCTTCACTTGCTCGTGCCATGAGATAAGCAGTTTGTCATAGTTGTCGATGCTGAGTGCTGTGCTGTTGAGCATTCCAGTGGCATTGGTCAGCGCATTAATCTTCCAATTGGAAAGGTCTTGGTCGAAAGATTTCGCCTTGGCAAACATATCGCTCATATCCTCCACCGAGCTTACATCCCAATTATCTAGCGGCTGATTGAAAGCAAAAGAAGCTGAGGTCGTTCTAAACATATCGCTCATATCCGTCACCGAGCTTACATCCCAATTATTTAGCGACTGATTAAAGCTATATGCACCTTCAAACATGCCACTCATATTCTTCACCGAGCTTACATCCCAATTATTTAGCGGCTGATTAAACTGTGTCGCTTGCCAAAACATGCCGCTCATATCCTCCACCGAGCTCACATCCCACCCATTAATGTTGCTATTAAAATTCATACACCCCAAAAAGGCACTAGCCAAACTCGTGCATTCCGACAAGTCGGGCGATTCCGCCGCTGTCGCTCCCGGCACATGGGTGAGTGAATTGGCTTGGGCAAACATCATCGCCATCGACTGCCATTTCACATCGCCCCATTGCACCACTCGCAGAAGTTTCGCGTACTGAAAAGTACTCATTGTAGGAAATCCACTGCCATCTGCTTGCGGATAGATTTCCAATCGAAGCTCGCGCCCAGTGAAAGCAGATGACGAGTAACTGATTGACAGCCCTTCTTTCTCTTCCAAAAGTTCGCCTGTGGAGTTGTCATACAGCTTGATGCTAAAATCATAATCCAGACCACCGCCTAATATCGTAAAAGATCCTGACCACACCGTAACGAAAGGCACACTCGATGCGCAGCTTTCATCCTGCCCAGCATCATTAATCGTCCAGCCATAAGTGCCGGTTAATTCTTGGTGTGCAGCCGCAGCAGCGCAATATTTAACGCCAACCGCCCCAAGCGTTACACCGCCTTGCGCATCACCATCCGCCACTTGCTTGTGCCATGAGATCAGAAGTTTGTCGTAGTTGTCGGTGCTTAGTGCTGAGTGGTTGAGCATGGAAGCAGCACCATTATTAGCACTAGTACCCGTGAGCGAATTAATCTTCCAAGCTGAAAGATCTTGGTCGAAAGCAGAAGCATTGTTAAACATAGACCCCATATCCTCCACCAAGCTCACATCCCAATCACCTATCGGCTGATTGAAAGCGTTCGCATAACTAAACATGCCAGCCATATTATCCACCGCACTCACATCCCAACCGCCAATTGGCTGATTAAAATAATAGGCAGATGCAAACATGCCACTCATGTTATCCACCGCACTCACATCCCAATCCTTCAGCGGCTGATTGAAATAATAGGCAGATGAAAACATCCGCTCCATGCTCGTAACCGCACTCACATCCCATCCGCCAATTGGCTGATTGAAAGCTGAGGCTGATGAAAACATCCGCTCCATGCTCTCCACCGCACTCACATCCCAATCCTTCAGCGGCTGATTAAATTTATAGGCGAGATAAAACATATAGCTCATGCCATTCACCGCACTCACATTCCAATCGCCAATCGGCTGGTTGAAAGCATAAGCCTCTCTAAACATGCTGCCCGTGCTCTTCACCGAACTCACATTCCAATCGCCAATCGGCTGATTGAATTCCGAAGCTTGCTTAAACATAGCATCGGTGTAAACTATCTTGTTTGTTCCTTCGCCCCAACTGAGTGGCTGTCCGCCATTATTGAATTTGCTTGCTGACTCAAACATCGAGCGGGTGTCCGTTACCTTGCTCATATCCCAATCGCTGATGTCTTGATTAAATGCCGAAGCTGCATAAAACATGGAGCTCATATCCGTCACCGAGCTTACATTCCAATCACCGATTTCTTGGTTGAATGCAAAAGCTCCGTGAAACATCTGCTTCATATTTGTTACATTTCGGGTCTTTTTGCCCCAACTGAGCGGCTGTCCGCCGTTGTTGAATTTGCTTGCTGACTGAAACATCTGTATCATACTCGTCGCATGGGTCATGTCCCACGAGCTGATGTCGGAGTCAAACTTAGAGGCTCGTAAAAACGCACCGTTCATGTTGGTAACGCCTGCCAAATTGGGTTCATCAGCCACGTCGATGCTTTCGATGTTGGAATAGGCAAAATGAGATCCCATAGTCGGGTCTAGCTCTAGACAGCCCCAATTGGTGATTGCCACCATCTGTTGTGCATGGAGGTTAGTGCTCCCGGGATGGCTGTAAAAACCGATTCCTTTAAACTTCCCCGAAATCGTTACAGTGTGTTCCCCCGACTCGGCATAAGTGTGTTGTGCGCTCGGGTGGCTAATGTCGGTTGTGTTCAGATAGGTCGGTGTGCTGCCATCGCCCCAATCCACCGTGCAGTCATATTCCCCAAAAGAAACAATCGGAAGTTTCACCGTTTCGCCTGCTGCGGTGGTGCGCCATATGGAAATGAAATCACCGCTCACCAACTGTTCCACATAAATCCGCTTTTCGAGCCGCCCCGATTTAAGCGTAAAAAAGGTGCTGCGAGCCGTGCCTGAATAGGTGTCAAAGTTGGCGGTAAGCTCGATTTTCGTGTTGTCGGCATTGGGGGTGAGGGTGAGCCAATCGGCTTTGTCGCTCGTGTCGAGCGTTATCGGGTCGTTTGAGCTCGCCCAAATCTTGTCGGCAGTCTGCATCCGCACCGTGCTTTTGCTCACCGTGAAAGCCGTCTGCACCAATTCCAAATCATGCTCACTCTCAATCCATGGGTGGATGCCCGCTTCGATTTCCAACGCCGAAGAGATCGTCAAATTAAGCCTCAAAATTTCATTGCAGCGAGCCACAAGCGGAATCTCGGCTTCCGACTCATAGAAAGAGCCATCGAGGCACTTCATCCGCACCGAGATTTTCATCTTGTGGCTGTTGTGCTCGCTTTCATCCGAAGAGAAATCGCCCCGATGGGCTGGAATGATGAAATCGAGCGTGTCAGCCAAATCCCCATGCTCGTCAGGCGAGGCGAAAAGCGGCAACGACCGATAGATGTGCCCCGCCAGCGTGTCGGGCGTGGTGGCATTGGGCAGCAAGCAGCCGTCATAGGCAATGCGGCTCGGCACATGGTGCAGCCGCACTTCATGCTCGCCCGAATTAAAGTCAATATTTCCGATGATGTTTTTCACAATCACCTGCACCTTGCTCACATTGCGCGCCATTTCGGAAGTGATGCTCTCCGTTTGGTCGGCCATGATGGTGGGCACATTGGTTTCATATCCTGTGAAAAGCTGCGGAGCTGATTCATGCCCCATGCCGATGATTTCGGCAGGGGAATATCGAAACATCGTTTGCGCACTGGCAGTCTGCGAGGTGTAGAATGTCTCCACGCTGAAATCCCCCAAAGCGGACACGAGGGTAACGTCCCAATCGCCAGTCTTCACCTTTGCATTGAGCTTCGAGTTCTCCACATCACGAGTGATGTTATACAGCTCTGCGTCCATCAAATCGGTGCTTTGCTGCGAGGTGAACAAACGCACATTAGAAAGCACCGAGCTGGCAACCTCCGAAGAGATGCCACCCCGAGTGCTAAAATCTATCGACATTTCACTTTCTTCTTGAACCAACTCTCGATTGTCATTCTGAAAGTCATCATGCCGACAGGCTGAAAACAACATTAGCAATATCAAAAGCATCACTAGCAATGGCAAAAGCATCGCCCCCCAAACCTTACTCTCATTTGTTCTTCTCATATCTTTATAAATATAGTGTTCGTAAAATCCGTTGCAAATATAGCAAAAATGTCATACGACTATATGACGAACTAAAAAAACAACCTCACCCCCCCCCTTTATTTATTAAGCTAACGTTACCATTCGGCTGTCAATTCACTAGCTGACAGTCAATCTCCACTTTTGCCACCTCTCAGCACATCATTTATTTTTTGTCATATTAAAAGTTTACATTAGTTTTGCCCCCTCAAATTTTTATCAATTAAATTTTCAACATGAAAAAATTAATCGTGGCTGCCGCAGCCATTGTGCTCACGCTAGGCGTGCAAGCTCAAGAAAGCGGACAAGTGAACATGACTTCTAAACGAGGTGTTTACATTCTTCCCCAAGCGGGCGACTTCGCAATCAGTGTCGATGCAGCTCCATTTTTCCAATGGTTTGGCAATTCATTCAACGGAAGCACCAGCAATGATGCTCCAAGTTTCGCTGACAAGTGGTATGTCGAAGGAAAATACATGCTCACCGACAACAAAGCACTCCGAGCTGGTTTGGGTGTAAATGTATTTTCTAATAAATACACAGGAGCTCCCTATGACAATCCCGATGGAAAAGAAGTGAGCAATGTGAATACTTATGGCTTAAACCACATTGAGCTCAACGCTGGGCTAGAATATCGCCGTGGCGCAGGTCGTGTGCAAGGCTTCTATGGCTATCAAGCTCTCGTGGGGATAGGGGGCACTACTCTTGATGGTGGAGACGGCAGTTCAAAAATAACGGGAGAAACTGGTGAAGACAGCGCAACCTATTGGGAACAAAAAGTAAGTTCTTTCGCTTTCGGAGCTGGTGCTTTCGCTGGGGTGGAATATTTCTTCGCTCCCAAAATGTCGATTGGTGGCGAACTAGGGCTAAATCTTATTTATAGCTCGTATAAAAACAGCTCAACAACTGGCTCAACCGATTCTGACGGTGATTCATTTTCACACTTCGGCATTGGCACCGCCTATAACGGAGCAATCAAACTGAGCTTCTACTTCTAAACACACGTTCACAACACAGAATCTCAAAGGTGTCTTCATGCAGAAGGCACCTTTTTTTGTGGGTGAAAAATCGCACATGCATTTATGGTTGTGGCGAAATACACCTCAGCACAAAAAGCCAAAGGAATATACGAACTAAAAAACAACACAGCCAAACACAAAAAGAGACGAAGCCATCGCTTCGTCTCTTCAATCCTTTGATTGATGCTATCTCAATTACTTTAATTTTTCGAGCAACAATTCAACACGGTCGCCATTATCCGAGTTCACGCGAGTATATTTCACAGCTGCGCTAAATTCGCCCTCTTCGCTTTCCTCCACTTGCTTGTCGGCTTTCTCAAGGTCTGCCAATGTGGCGAGAGCCAAAAACAGCCCCTCGCTTGATTTGCCGTTGTCGATTAGTAGATTATAGGCATAGGTGTCGGCTTTGGTGCTTTGGTCGAATGAATAAGGCACTTGAAGCAATTCATTGACCACCGAGCCGAGCTTGTCGCCCGAAAAGGAAAGCATTTTTTCGAGCTGTGCCGAGCCTGCTTGTGCGGCATTGTCTTCCGAAGCCACATCGAGCAACGCCTCATGCACATCGTTATTCATCAAGTGCCCAACCTGAATGAGGAGGATTGATTGCAGCTCCTCATCGCTTGAAAACAAATCCATCATGCCCGAATACACTCTGATGCTTCCATCGGCTATGGCAATGATGTTAGCCTCTTCACTTTCATACACCTTATAGTTGATTGCGGTGCCCTTCACACTCTGAAAGTCTGCGCTCAGCCGGGCTAGACGTTTGGCATAGCTATTTTCTTCACTCAGCACGGTGTTGTTCTTGTCCATAAACTCGATCAACTTCACCGACACTTTTCTCACCGCAATGTCGGTGCCTGCACTCTCGGCGGCTTTGCCCACCGATTTGCCCGCATTTTTGAGGGTTTTTGAAAACTGCGCTTGCGCTGGTGCAGCAAGCGAACACACGATAGCTACGATTGCCGCAGCTAGTAAAAAACTTTTTTTCATTCTTGAAAAATTTGTAAATAAATAATTTGTAATATATCTCCCTTTGATGTGGGATTTCGATTGAATAATTCCATCGGCTTCCGATGGTGAAATTTAGCTTGCTCAATAGAGAATAAGGAGTTCGGTGGTGCTGGGCGAATCCATATTTAAGAGAAAGTTATCATCAATCATCAGCTTGTCGCCGGAATAGCCTTGTAGCCCAAATTTCACCGACTTGCCGGTGTTGTTGCTCCCTGATGAGCGTGTTATTGTAATTCCCAATGTCATTTCTTTGACATCTATCTGGGGGTCGATTTCAAAGAGATCTTCAATATCGCCATAAAACTCATAGATCCGAGCGTTTCCCGATTCGCTTTTAAGCTCAAAATCCGATCTAAACTGTGGCTCTTCGGTGCTATAACAGCTCACCCGAAGCCGAATTTTATAATACGACAAGTCGCCACTACAAGCAAGGCTGAAATTCATGCTTTTTTCCTGTATTTTGATTTCTTCTTTTCGGCAGCCGAACAACAGCACAATTGCCACCAAGCTGCTAAGCAATAAATAGATTAATTCTTTCATGTGAGTATTGGTTTTTAAAATTTGTTTCTGAGTTGCCTCGCAAGAGCATTTATGCTAATAGCGGTGGCAAATATATGCAAATACGTCATATTATTAATTGACAAAGTGAGAAAACATTCTTTTTTTTAACACACAATTATTGCTTCTCATCGGCGACCCCAAAGGCTGGTTTCCTTTCATCTGCCCAGTTGCTGTTTGTCTCCTCGTCGAAGTATTTTGCATTGACCACCGCCCCCACATTCCACTGGCTCACATCGTGCGTGAATGCCGCAGCTCCCCCAAACATCTGATACATATACATCACTCCGCCCACATTCCACCGCCCGATGTCTTGATTAAAGGCTCTTGCTTCGGAAAACATCAGCGACATATCCACCACTTGGCGCACATCCCAACGGCTGATGTCTTGATTAAACTCCTCGGCACACTGAAACATATAGGTCATATTTTCCACCTTGCCCACCGTCCACCGCCCGATGTCTTGATTGAAGCTTGAGGCATGGCGAAACATGGCGGTCATATACTTCACTCCGCTCACGTCCCACCCTCCGATGTCTTGATTAAACAGCGACGCATGGGCAAACATCATGCTCATGTCTTCCACCCCGCTCACCGTCCACCGCCCGATGTCCTGATTAAAGCTTGAAGCATGGCGAAACATCGCGTTCATACTTTTCACCTCGCTCACGTCCCACTCTCCGATGTCTTGATTAAAGCATTTGGCTTGAAGAAACATAGCGTTCATGCTCTTCACCCTGCCCACCGTCCATCCTCCGATGTCTTGGTTGAAAGAAATCGCATAGGAGAACATTGCATTCATGCTTTCCACTCGGGCGACATTCCATGCCCCGATGTCTTGATTAAACGAATAAGCATGCTCAAACAAGCGATTCATCACTCTCACCCGGCTCACATCCCATCTTTGGATTCCCTCGCCGGTGAATGCTTTGGCAAGCAGAAACCACCCCTGCATGGTTACGATTCCATCCATATTAGGCTCATCGAGGGTGTTCATTCGCTCAATTTTTGAGTGGGCAAACTGATTGGGGAGATTCAGAAAACGGCTGTCGCCCCATTGCACAATTTCCACCAGCTCTTGAGCATAGCATTCATTTTCGAGCACATTGTTTTTTCCTGTTGAAAAGCGAAAGCCCTGAAAAATGCCCGAAATGCTCACCCGATATTCCCCCTTTTGTTCATAGGTGTGCTTGGCTTCCGAAGCCTTAAAGTCTGATGTTTGCAGTCGAACTCTTTCGCTGCCATCGCCCCAATCCACCCAGCAATCATAGTCCCCACTGGGGTGGAGAGGGAGGCTCACCGTGCTATTGGCGGTGGCAATGCGCCATGTGGTAATAAAATCGGTGTTCGTCTCCTCATTTTGCAGCCCGCTTGGCTGGCGAGCTTGCGAGCACAGCGAAAGGATGAGGAAAAACACGAGCAAAAGCACGCACACACAGCCTCTCTTTTGGGCGAGATATTTGCCTAATGAGAATTTCTTTTTTTCTTTTTTTCGTTTAATCCGTGGATTTACATTCGGAAATGCCGAATTTGTCGCCCATTCATGTTTCATATTCGTTTAGTTTTTTTTTTTAAAGGGGGGGGGGAGCAACTCACAATCACTACATTAATATTATTGATTGATTAATTGAAACAAACACTTTAGAGTTGCTCCCCTTTTTGTTTTCACTCAGCCTGCACGAGCAAAAAACAGCACCAAGGAAAGAGGACGTTTTGAAAGACTCTTTTTTTATTATTAACTCATTTCCTCTCCCTCGATGCTTTTTTTTGTTCTTACCATATATTTATCAGAAATAATATAATTTACTTATCACAAAAGCTGCCAAAAAAAACAGCCCAACCCAGAGACCGATCTTCACACATCGCTTTGCCCTATTGGCATAACATCTTCCAGCCTGCCCAAAAGCAAGACCTCGCCTCGATTGCATTTGCAGTGCCCGCAATGCCAAACAAGCTCAGAATGCTAAATACCACCGGAGAAAAAGAGGATAGCATAATCATTAGAATGGATACGACCAACAAGCATATTATTTTGCCATTCATAATTCATATTTTGTACTTACTAAATGTAAAGATAACCAACACAAGAGCTGCTATCAAAAGGCCCAGCCCAACCCAGAGACCGATCTTCACACATCGCTTTGCCCTATTGGCATAACATCTTCCAGCCTCTTCATTGCCCGCCCGAAAGCAAGACCTCGCCTTGATTGCATTTGCAGTGCCCGCAATGCCAAACAAGCTCAGAATGCTAAATACCGGAAAAACAAAGGATAGCATAACCATTAGACTGGATACGACCAACAAGCATATTATTTTGCCATTCATAATTCTCCATTCGTAATTCGTAATTGATTAAATCTCTTGCTTCAAAATCGCTCGTTTCACTCGTGAAAGCGTCTCTGGCGTTACCCCCAGATAGCTTGCCAGATGCCTAAATTGCATCATGCCATAGACCTCTCTATTCGAGCGCATAAAGCTCAACAACCGATTTTGACAAGGCTTCTTTGATTCAGCAATATAGCTCAGCGCATCATCATTAAACTGGCAAAACAGCCCCATGAAAGCCTCCGTCAGCTCGGGAAATTGGCTCATCAGCCGCACCAAGTCGGCATGAAAAATCCGATTCACCCGTGCCGATGTTTGCAGCTCGCAGGAATATCTCAACTTGCGCTTGCGAAGCAACGCCTGCATCGGCGACACAATGCGATTTTCTCTCACCAGCCAAAGGGTCTGCTCCTTCCCCTGATCGTCATTCACATACACCCGCGCCAGTCCGCTGCTCACAAAAAAATAATCATAGCAATTATTCTGCGAGTGAAACAGATGCTCTCCCTGCCGATATTCCTTCGTCTCCACCACTTGTTGAAGTGCTGCTACTGCCTTGGGGCCTAGCTCGAAATGTTTTTTCAGATAATGTATCATGCTTTTTAATGGAGAATGGAGAATGGAGAATGGAGAATGGAGAATGGAGAATGGAGAATGGAGAATGGAGAATGGAGAATGGAGAATTGATTCCCTATTTTTTCTTGCGTCTTCGGTTCACTCTTTCGTTGTTGTCGTTGATGATTTCGCCCACTTTAATAGAAATTTCGCCATAGGTGGCGGCATCCATTTTTGTCATCAGATTCAGATAGCTCACCAAATCCTGATTAATCACCTTCACCAGCTCCTTTTTGAGGGTGGTGGCACTTTTCAGCGAGCCGAGTTCCGCCATCGCCTCCATATACTCGTCATAGGTCTGCTCGAAATCTGCCTGTGCATCTTTGAGCTTTTGCAGCGAGGTGGTGGCATATATCATCACGTTGAGGCTGCTTTTCAGGGGCTCGGTTTCCAAATCCGTAATCAGCGAATTGATATAAGCCGACTCGTTGGCATAGTTCGCCTGAGTGGTCTTGGTGAGCCCATAGTGGTCGAGCTTGTCGAGCACTTGCTGAGCCACCGACAGACTGTCGTTCTCGGTCATCGAAAAACCTTTGATTAAATAATAAAACGCACTCAAAGCACCATCTCTCGCCTGGTCTTTTTCGTCTAATTCCGATTCTTTCACCCCTCGCTTTATTGCCTCATTGAGCTGCGTGCGAAGCTCTTCGAGACTGCCCACTAGCGTTTCCATCACCGGAATGCCTGTCCAATCTTTTTTCTTCAGCGCCATCACCATGGCGTTGCCCGTAGCATCAACTTCCCCATTGGAAGAGTTGCTGATAATAGCTAAAATCTTACTCATAATATCTATTTTAATGTATTGACTAAATCTCGACTTCCCCCTAAAACACGGTGGAGATATCTCCACGCCTCAAACTATTCCCCTTTTTCCTCGTGGAGATATCTCCACGCCTCAAACTATTCACCTTTTTCCTCGTGGAGATATCTCCACGCCTCAAACTATTCCCCTTTTGCCTCGTGGAGATATCTCCACGCCATTCCATAGGGTTTGCACCCTATGCTATTATACACCGCCCTTGCAGGGCTGCAATTCTCCATTCACATTCCCCGGGTTGAAACCCCGGGGCTACAAAGATGTCGCCCCTCTGGGGCTGCAATGCTCCCAACTCCCAACTCATAACTCATAACTCATAACTCATAACTCCTTTCATTTTCTATTCAAAAGGGGAGAGGTTTAAGCAACTGCACCTCTCCCCGCAGCTTCCCTTTTCTTTGTGATTGTGTGTTGTCGGGAAGCTGCTGAAACCTATTACCTAAAATTTTTCTTCTATTAAAAATTCGGCTTCTTTGCGGAAGTCCATGCCGAGTTGGTGTTTAAATCAAAACCAACATGAGTTACTCCCGCAGGGTTCAGAACCCAGCCACTGATGTCTTGGTTGAAAGACGAAGCGAAGTAAAACATGTACTGCATATTCGTTACCGCACTCACATCCCACGAGCCTATATCTTGGTTGAAAGACGAAGCGCCGGAAAACATGGACTGCATATTCGTTACCGCACTCACATCCCAACCGCTGATGTCTTGGTTGAAAGAAGTTGCGGAGGAAAACACGGACTGCATATCCGTTACCGCACTCACATCCCAACCGCTGATGTCGCTATTGAAATTTGAGCAGCTCCTGAAGACGTATCCAAGGTTGGTGCATTCCGACAAGTCAGGCGATTCGGCTGCTGTAGCCCCTGGCACACTGGTGAGATTATCACAGCCACTAAACATCTGATACATCGACTTCCACTTCACATCGCCCCATTGCTCCACCGTCTTGACGTAGGGGCCCATCCGTGCTCGCGGAAATCCGCTGCCGTCTGCCTGCGGATAGATTTCCACGCGAACATCGCCCGTCTGTCCGGTAGTGTTGTAGTAGTGGTAGTTGTCTGTCCATCCTGTTTTCTCATCGAGAAGTTCTCCACTCATGGAATACGTCCTCACTGCATAATTATGCGTTTCGCTTGTTGTCCAGCTCATCTGCACATCTCCACCTTTCCACACCGTCACAAAGGGCGCAGTGCCAAATGTACCACATGCTGCATCCTGCCCAGCATCAGAAATCAGCCAGCCATAATCATCAATCAGCTCTTGGCGTTCAGCCTTAGCGGCGCAATATTTGGTGCTTTGCGCCCCGAGCACTACACCGCTTTTCGCATTGCCATTCTTCACTTGGTCGTGCCATGAGAGGAGCAGTCGGTCATAGTTGTCGGTGCTGAGTGCTGAGAGATTAAACATCATCGAGGCATCGGTCAGCTCGTTGATTTTCCAATCGGAAAGGTCTTGGTCGAATGCCAAAGCAACGTTAAACATCTTCTCCATCGTCTCCACCTTGCTCACATCCCAATTGCTGAGGTCTTGATTGAATATCGAGGCAGCGTTAAACATCTCCGTCATCCTCTTCACCGAGCTCACATCCCAATCGCCCACTGCTTGATTGAAAGCCTTAGCGGAGAAAAACATCCGATACATATCCGTCACATTTTTAGTCCTCTCTCCCCAGTCGAGTGCCTTGCCGCCATTGTTGAATGCATAGGCAGAGAAAAACATCGCAAACATATTCTTCACCTCACTCACATCCCAATCACTCACATCTTGATTGAAAGCCGCCGCACCGTTAAACATACAGTTCATCTTCTCCACCTTGCTCACATCCCAATTGCTGAGGTCTTGATTGAAAGCCTTAGCGGAGAAAAACATATAGCTCATATCCGTCACCCGGCTTGTTCTGCTTCCCCAACCCAAAGCCTCGCCGCCATTGTCGAATGCCGAAGCCACATAAAACATCTTCGCCATCGACTTCACCTGCCCCACATTCCAGCGGCTCAAATCCTGATTGAATGCCGCAGCTTGAGCAAACATATTCGACATATCCTTCACCTGACTCACATCCCAATCCGCTATTCCCTCGCCGGTGAATGACGTGGCTTGATAAAACCAATGCGCCATCGTGCTCACTGGTGCTAAATTGGGTTCGTCAGCCGTTTCCATCTGCTCAATCGCTGTATGTGCAAATTGATATGGCGCATCGAGAAACTCACAGCTCCCCCAATTCGTAATTTCCTTCATCTGACTTGCGCGAATAGCGGGGGAGTCAGCAGTAGGGTCGTTTGCAAAGCAAAAGCCCTCAAACTTCCCCGAAATCTTCACCGTATATGTCCCCGGCGCAACATATTTGTGTTGAGCTTGGGAGCTGTTGTATGCGCTCTGGTTCAGATAGGTCGGTGTGCTGCCATCGCCCCAATCCACCGTGCAGTCATATTCCCCATCGGGGTGAAGTGGGAGATTAACTATTTCATTGGGCATAGTGGTGTGCCAAGTGGAGGTGAAATCACCGCTCGGCAGTAGTTGTTCCACTGTAATCCGCTTTTCGAGCCGCCCCGACTTGATCGTGAAAGAAGTGCTGCGAGGGTCGGTATAGTCGGAGAATTTAGCCGTAAGCGTAAGGTGTGTATTATCCCCGTTAGGCACTACAGTGAGCCAACTGTCCATCCCCGTATAATCGAGCGTTATCGGGTCGTTTGAGCTCACCCAAATCTCGTCGGCAGCCTGCATCCGCACCATGCTTTTGCTCACTGTGAAAGCCGTCTGCACCAATTCCAAATCATGCTCGCTCTCAATCCATGGGTGAATGCCCGCTTCGATTTCAACGGCGGCAGAGATGTTCAAATTAAGCTGCAAAATCTCATTGCATCGAGCCACAAGCGGAATATCGGCTCCCGACTCATACCACGTGCCATCGGTGCACTTCATCCGCACCGAGATTTTCATCTTGTGGCTGCTGTGCTTGCTCTCATCCGAAGAGAAATCGCCCCGATGAGCGGGAATGATGAAATCAAGCGTATCAACTCCCTGCCTTTCGCCCTCGTCAGAGGTGTGCAACTGCTGAAAGCCATAGATTGCGCTCGTCAGCGTGTCGGGCGTGGTGGCATTGGGCATCAAGCTGCCGTCATAGGCAATGCGACTGGGCACATGGTGCAAAAATATTTGGTGCTCGGTGGATGTCATGTCGATATTTCCCACACAACTCTTGATGTGCACCTGCACCTTCGCCACATTTCGAGCCACATCGCTGCTGATGCTCGTCGTTTGGTCGGTCATGATGGTGGGCACACTGGTTTCATAGCCTGTGAAAATCTGCGGTGCTTGCTCGTGCCCCACGCCCAGAGTTTCGGCAGGAGAATATCGAAACATGGTCTGCGCCCCAGCCGTCTGCGAGGTGTTGAATGTCTCCACGCTGAAATCCCCCAAAGCCGACACGAGGGTAACATCCCAATCTCCTGTCTTCACTCTCGAACTGAGCTTCGAGTCTTCCATGTTGCGGGTGATGTCATATAGCTCCGCATCCATCTTATTGGTCGCTTGGTCGGAGGTGAAAATCCGCATGTTGGAAAGCACCGCATCCTGCACCGCATTCGCCGCTTCTGTTGCACCGCCCCGAGTGCTAAACTCAATGGTGATTTCCTCCGTCTCCTCCACCACCGCTTGCGGTGAGTTCTCATTCTGAAAATCCTCCTTTTGGCAGGTAGAAAATAAGAGCAACAAGCTTAATGTCGCCCAAAATAAAATACTTAATCTACGTGTCATATACTACGCTTTATGTTTATCTTTTGATTTAATCCATTCACACATTCCCGGGTTTGCACCCTATTTTCCATAGGGTTTGCACCCTATTATTCCATAGGGTTTGCACCCTATGCTATTATATGTCGCCCTTGCAGGGCTGCCATCCCCCCGGGTTAAAACCCGGGGCTACAAAGATGTCGCCCCTCTGGGGCTGCTATGCTCCATTTTCCATTTTCCATTCAAAAAAGGGGGGCGTGGGCTTCGTTTTTTTATGGGAATGGTGGTTTCCATGCATCATTCCATGCATTCGCCCCATTATCATAGTCTTGCCAATAAAGCATATTAGACACATCCCAACCACTGAGATTCTGATTGAAAGCAGCAGCATTATAAAACATTCGTTGCATATTATAAAGATTACTCACATTCCAACCGCTGATGTCTTGATTGAAAATCGAAGCACCATAAAACATCTCTTGCATGGTCGTTACCGAGTTCACATTCCACGAGCTCACATCTTGGTTGAATGCCGCAGCTTGATAAAACATCCGATACATCGTTCCCACTTTGTTTGTGTTGCTTCCCCAATTCAAAGCTGTGCCGCCATTGTTGAATGCCGTAGCCTGAGCAAACATCTCTTGCATGGTCGTTACCGCACTCACATCCCATGAGCTCACATCTTGATTGAATGCATAAGCCAGATCAAACATCTGATACATAGTTCCCACCTGTGCTGTGTTATTTCCCCAGTTGAGTGGTTTTGCACTATTATTTCCGCTGTCGCCATTGTTGAATGACGTAGCCTCTTTAAACATCCTATACATATTATCCACCGCACTCACATCCCATGAGCTCACATCTTGATTGAATGCAAAAGCCCGATTAAACATCTGATACATAGTTCCCACCTGTGCTGTGTTGTTTCCCCAGCTGAGTGGTTTTGCACCATTATTTCCGCTGTCGCCATTGTTGAATTCATAAGCCTGATAAAACATATACTGCATATTATCAACACTACTCACATCCCAATCACTCACATCCTGATTGAATGCCGTAGCAGAAGAAAACATACTCTCCATCGTCGTAACCGCACTCACATCCCAATCACTCACATCCTGATTGAACGACGAAGCAGAAGCAAACATGCCGTTCATATACTGAACCGCACTCACATCCCACGAGCTTACATCTTGATTGAATGACGAAGCACCATCAAACATTCCACCCATATGCGTAACACTACTTGTGGAGTTTACCCAGTCTAATGCCACATTGCCATTGTTGAATGCCGTAGCACTACGAAACATCTGAGACATGCTTGTAACCGCACTCACATTCCACGAGCTCACATCTTGATTGAATGACGCAGCATTGCGAAACATCTGAGTCATATTCTCCACCTTTGCCGTGTTTTCGCCCCAGTCTAATTCCACACCGCCATTGTTGAATGCCGAAGCCAGACGAAACATGTCGTTCATATACTTAACACTACTCACATTCCACGAGCTCACATCTTGATTGAATGCCCTAGCCTCATAAAACATACTCGCCATATTGTCCACCTTTGCCGTGCGTTCTCCCCAGTCTAATTCCACACCGCCATTGTTGAATGCTTGTGCATAATTAAACATCCCATTCATAGCAATAACCTCGCTCACATCCCAATCACTCACATCTTGATTGAACGACGAAGCATAACCAAACATGCCCTCCATGGTCTCCACTTTGCTTGTGTTGTTTCCCCAGCTGAGTGGTTTTGCGCTATTGTCTCCGCTGTCGCCATTGTTGAATGCCGAAGCAGAATCAAACATCCCCCCCATATACATAACTGCGCTCACATCCCAATCACTCACATCTTGATTGAATGACAATGCACTACGAAACATACTGCTCATATCAGATACACTACTCACATTCCACGAGCTCACATCTTGGTTGAATGACGAAGCATTACGAAACATCTGATTCATCGTTGTAACCCCACTCACATCCCACGATCTTATATCTTGATTGAATGCCCTAGCCTCATGAAACATCTCATTCATATACTCAACATTACTAGTGGTTTCGCCCCAGCCCAAAGCCACACCGCCATTGTTGAATGCTTGTGCATAATTAAACATCCGATACATCGTCGTAACCGCACTCACATCCCACGAGCTCACATCTTGATTGAATGACGAAGCAGAAGCAAACATCACATTCATCGTTGCAACATTACTAGTGGTTTCGCCCCAGTCCAAAGCCACACCGCCATTGTTGAATGCCGTAGCCTCATTAAACATGCCCTCCATCGTCTCAACCCCACTCACATCCCACGAGCTTATATCTTGATTGAATGCATAAGCCCGATAAAACATTCCCTTCATATTTCCCTGCTCTGTCGTGGTTTTGCCCCAACTGAGTGGTTTTGCGCTATTGTTTCCGATGTCGCCATTGTTGAATGCATAAGCCCGAGCAAACATATCCTCCATATTTTTAGCCCCACTCACATCCCATGAGCTCACATCTTGATTGAATGCCGTAGCCAGATAAAACATCTGATTCATATCTTCCACCGCTGCCGTGGTTTCGCCCCAGTCTAATGCCACACCGCCATTGTTGAATGCCGTAGCACTACGAAACATCTGATTCATCGTTGTAACCCCACTCACATCCCATGAGCTCACATCTTGATTGAATGCCGTAGCCTGATAAAACATCTGATACATCGTTCCTACCTTTTTCGTGGTTTCGCCCCAGTCTAATGCCACACCGCCATTGTTGAATGCCGGATTGTCATAAAACATCTGATGCATATTCTCAACACTACTCACATCCCACGAGCTTATATCTTGATTGAATGCCGTAGCCTGATAAAACATGCTCTCCATATCCGTCACCCGGCTTGTTTTGCTTCCCCATTCCAAATCCACACCGCCATTGTTGAATGCATAAGCCCGATAAAACATCCTCTGCATCGTCGTTACCTGCCCCACATTCCACCGGCTCAAATCTGCATTGAATGCCGTAGCTTCAGAAAACATGCGCTCCATATTCTTCACCTGACTCACATCCCAATCCTCAATCCCTTCGCCTGTGAATGCTGGGGTTCGACAAAACCAAGATTCCATTGTGCTCACCTGCGCTAAATTAGGCTTGTCAGCAGTCTCCATCCGCTCAATCGCCGTCTGATTAAATTGATTCTCCACATCGAGAAACTCACAGCTCCCCCAGTTCGTAATTTCCTTCATCTGCTGCGCATAGCGATAAACTTCTTGGTTTACATTTATGTTGCTCGAAAAGCGAAACCCCTTAAACTTTCCGCTAATCTTCACCTCATGTTCCCCCGGCTCGACATATTTGTGTTGAGCTTGGGTGTTGTTATATGCACTAATGTCTAGCTTAGTTTTCTCGCTGCCATCGCCCCAATCCACCCAGCAATCATATTCCCCATCGGGGTGAAGTGGGAGGGTAACTGTTTCATTGGGTGTGGTGGTGCGCCAAATGGAGGTGAAATCACCACTCGGCAGT
This sequence comes from Mangrovibacterium sp., assembly GCA_047974225.1. Taxonomy (GTDB): domain Bacteria; phylum Bacteroidota; class Bacteroidia; order Bacteroidales; family Prolixibacteraceae; genus JBKEDC01. The sequence continues at coordinate 13,690 of JBKECD010000037.1, read as the reverse complement.
AGTTGTTCCACTGTAATCCGCTTTTCGAGCCGCCCCGATTTAAGCGTGAAAGAGGTGCTGCGAGGGGCGGTATAGTCCGAGAAACTAGCCGAAAGCGTAAAGTGTGTGTTATCTGAATTAAAACCCACGGAGAGCCAACTGGCTTTGCCGCTCGCGTCAAGCGTTATCGGGTCGTTTGAGCTCGCCCAAATCTCATCGGCAGTCTGCATCCGCACCGTGCTTTTGCTCACCGTGAAAGCCGTCTGCACCAATTCCAAATCATGCTCACTTTCAATCCATGGGTGGATGCCCGCTTCGATTTCCAACGCCGAAGAGATCGTCAAATTGAGCCTCAAAATTTCATTGCAGCGAGCCTCAAGCGGAATATCGGCTTCCGACTCATAAAAACTGCCATCGAGGCACTTCATCCGCACCGAGATTTTCATCTTGTGGCTGTTGTGCTTGCTTTCATCCGAAGAGAAATCGCCCCGATGGGCTGGAATGATGAAATCGAGTGTGTCAGCCAAATCCCCATGCTCGTCAGGCGAGGCGAAAAGCGGCAACGACCGATAGATGTGCCCCGCCAGCGTGTCGGGCGTGGTGGCATTGGGCAGCAAGCAGCCGTCATAGGCAATGCGGCTCGGCACATGGTGCAGCCGCACTTCATGCTCGCCCGACTGGAAGTCAATATTTCCGACAATGTTTTTCACAATCACCTGCACCTTGCTCACATTGCGCGCCATTTCGGAAGTGATGCTCTCCGTTTGGTCGGCCATGATGGTGGCCACATTGGTTTCATATCCTGTGAAAAGCTGCGGAGCTGATTCATGCCCCATGCCTATGATTTCGGCAGGGGAATATCGAAACATCGTTTGCGCACTGGCAGTCTGCGAGGTGTAGAATGTCTCCACGCTGAAATCCCCCAAAGCGGACACGAGGGTAACGTCCCAATCGCCAGTCTTCACCTTTGCATTGAGCTTCGAGTTCTCCACATCACGAGTGATGTTATACAGCTCTGCGTCCATCTTATCGGTGCTTTGCTGCGAGGTGAACAAGCGCACATTAGAAAGCACCGCACTGGCAATCTCCGAAGAGACACCGCCCCGAGTGCTAAACGCTATCGCCATGTCGCTTTCCTCCTCTTGCGGAGGGTTTTCATTCTGATGGTCTTCCTTTTGGCAAGATAAAACTAGTGCTGCGCAAAACAGCACCATCCATAGTGATATGTTTTTAAAATGCTTCATGTCCTCGTGAATAAATTTTTAAAGCTACTGTGTTTGGTCGTTTTTTCTCACATTGCAAGCCTTCCCCCCCTCCCCACAAATGGGGAGGGGATAAGGCAAAAAAGAAAGTTTTATTAAAAGCTTGGTTTTTTCGAATCCTCCCAAGCGGTGGCTTCGCTATCGAAATCTGTCGCATCGATCACCGAGCTCACATCCCAGTCGCTGAGATCTTGATTGAAAAGCGTTGCGTCGCTGAACATTGCATACATTTCCGTCACTGCGCTCACATTCCAGCCACTGATATCTTGATTGAAAGGAGTCCTCTCAAACATCCCTGTCATATTTGTTACTCGGCTTGTTTTGCTGCCCCAAGAAAGTGGATTGGCACTGTTATTTCCCAAATCGCCATTATTAAATGCCTTGGCTTCGTTAAACATCAGCTTCATAGTCGTTACTCTTCTGACATCCCACGCACTCAAATCAACATTGAACTGTTGCGCATAGTAAAACATTCCGTGCATATTCTCCACCTTGCTCACATCCCAATGCTCAATGCCTTCACCGGTGAAGTCAGCAGCCTTAAGAAACCAACTTGCCATATTAGTTATCCCCGCTAAGTTGGGCGCATCAGTGGTTTTCATGCTCCTAATCCCAGAATTGTAGAACTGCAAGCCATTATTAGTAAACTCGGCACATCCCCACTCATTGATTTCTTTAAGGTGGTAAGTCTGGACTCCATCACTAAAATCAAATCCTTTGAATTTCCCAGTGATGACCACCTCATAGGTGCCCACAGAATAAATATGCTCAAGTGTCAAAGCATTGGCAGGGGTCAGCAAATCCGTGTTGCCATCGCCCCAATCCACCGTGCAATAATATTCCCCCTTGTAATTGCCGCTTAGGGATTTAATGGGAAGCTTGACAATGGCACCGCCACTCGGGATCTCCCAAGTAGAGCGGAATGGTCGGGTTTCACCCACCTGCAAGAATACCTTGCGGATTTCCATCTCACCGCTCGAATCAACCCCTTTGAAAATGATGTGATGAAAACTCGCCGTAGGCATTTCATCGCATTCCGCTCTGGCAAGAAAGGAAATGGAGCTCGTGGCAGTCCCCTGATAGTGCCGATTGGTCAGTGCGGTCGCTCCATTGCGAATGATATCGACATAGTCAGTCGGAAAATCATCGGGAAGAATTAACTCCCAAGAGTCAAAGCTATCCTCATTAAGCGGCAAATCAAAGCTGTTGCCGTTTGTCATCGTGCGGTTGGGGTTGTGCGTAAACGAAACCTCTAAATTCATCACCCCACCATTTCCGCTAATCTGGATTACACTTTCCTTAGCCACAGCTCCCGCTTTCTTCTGATAGTTCAACGCCACACCACTCTTCAGCGAAGTAGACGACCACCCCGAACTCGTGTGGCAAAAGTCCCACGACTCCACATTGCTGTCTGATGGATCGGGAAAGCTAATCTCAAACACACTCGGGGCTTTGCTTTTCACTTCAAACAAAGGCTCTTGCGAAACATAGGGATTGGCAATATCATAGCTATCGCTGATGTAGGCATGCACCGAATTGACCGTAGTGGCAATCATGTTGGTGCCGTCAGTTACATAGTTGTCATACTCCGCATCATCTTCCTCCACCACAATCGTCAGATTGCCCGGAGGGTTGTTGTATGCCCCCTGCATCGAGTTATATCCGGGACCATCTACACGCGTAACCGTCAGAATATACTTATGATTGCGCACAAAATCCACCGGTCCGGTCGGATAGCCATAAGCATCCACATATTCAGGTGCTACTCGATAGTAGCATCGCTTATCATATGCATCAGCCACAATGATAAAACTCACCCCTTGCTCAGCACTTGTCGAATAAGGATAGCCCGGCGAGGGATAGATGTATAACGGACCGAAAGCAGGATAACTAAGATCACCAGTTTCATCATACTCCCAATATCCCCTTTGTTCTGAAATGGCATTGCCATCACAAGCGTAGGGGGTGTAGGGGATATCATCAAATGGAGCATAGTCGAGATTGCCAGCTATGGCATGCATCGGGTTTTTAGTGCCTGCACTAGGATAGTTTACCCAGTCAGCATGGGGAAAAACATAACCATCACTAGCTGCATGCACCGCAGTAATACCGAGTATTTTTAAATCAACGTTATTATCATCCCATCTAATCACCACGCTTGCCATCGCTCTAATCAGTGTTACTTCGGGCAATGCTCCATCAGTCATGTCAGAAAGATCCGCCTGTCCCCACATCACATGTGGCAATAGCTGACCTTCGAGGTCATCCATCTGATCAAGGTCTGAATAACTAGAGAGCGTCATTGTAGGAGCTTGAAGAGTAGGCAGCCGAAGCGTTGATCGCATCGTTGCTTCACTCATCCCCTGCGTAAGGTCAGAAAAATTCACCAAGTCGGAATTATCGTCTTTATCTCGCCCATTGGCAATTACAAACAACCTGATGCTCGCACCGGTGCTTTCCAGCTCGGCTAGGAATGTATATTTCAGTTTCCCCGCCACCGTCTCAGAGGTGATGTCGGCATTATTCACCGAAACACGCCCTAGATATCCGTTTGTTCCTGTTTTGTCATACATCAAGATGTCAATATTATTAATGACATCTTCGCTAGCCGTCGATTTCACCTTCATCTCCTGCGGAGCATCAACCAAAATCGAAAACTGCACGGTCGAGCTGCCTCCCGACCCTCCCGAGTCATCGGGGGTTCCCAAATCATTTTGGCATGAGCCAAAAAGAAAAATCATCAAGAAAAGCCCCAGCCAATAGCCGATGTGGGGAAAGTGCGCATGCGCACTTTCCCTCACACCAGCCAAACTGGTGATTCTCGATTGGGACATTATTAATTGATATCTCATAATTTAAGAATTAAGTCCAACAATTGGCTTACTTCACAAGCTCTCTTTGCTTCACCGTAATTCGACATTGATTTTGCTTGCCATCAATCGAAATCTCGCCTGCACCCTCCACTTGGTTCACCTCGCTGAGCTTGAGCGAAACTTCTTTATCTTGATTTGATTCTGGATTGTAAATCACAATACCATTCAAATTCACACTCACATGCTTGCCATCGCCCACAATCTTCAAATCATGCGCATTGACAAAGGCAAAGTCAATGCCTTTCTTCGCCGAACTTCCTTCGTTAATTTCAACACCCACAAGAATGTCAGCACCGCTGTGATTGGTCTGCACCGCTCCGTCTTTAGCTCGGCGCAATTCAATCTTGGCAAAGCTCGAAATCGAAGTGCTCGATTGGCTTTGGCTGCCCAATGAAGTGATGGTGATGCTTGCTGGTTGGTCTTGAATTTTTCCCTCGCAGTTCAAAGAAGAAGAGGGAAGAACAATGTTTGTTCCACTCAACGCTTTAATCTGCTCAAAATTCACATAGAGCGATTTGCTCATTTCATATCTCGTGTCTTCCACCGTAGGAATGCTCAGCACACCGCTGTGCTTGCCATCGCTGATTTTCAATTGTGGAAGTCTCGAAGTGTCATAGTCGAGCTCATCGGCTGTTCCTTCGCCCACTTGCCCGTCAATCACCACATCAGCACCAGTCTTATTGGTCAGCTTCTCGCCATTCGACTTGAAAAGCCCAAGCTCATATTTCACATCCTTTTGCCCCTCAATGCCATCTTCTGTTTTCACAAGCTTCACCACTCCTTGTTGGTCTTCAATAGTTCCTAAACCTTCATTTTTGATGATGTAGCTGTTGCTCGCACCTGTCAGCTGAATGAAAAACTCTTTCTGCCCTTCAATCGCATTGTTAGAAAGAATAGGCACTTCAATCACCTCTTTGGTTAGGTATTGATTCTTGCCCACACTCTTGGGGATAAACGAAAGCTCGCCTTCCACCGTCTTAAAGTTGTCTTTCGCATTAGCGGTTTTTTCAACCGTTTTATAGCGCACCGTTACAGGCATCGGAGCACCATCATCAGAATAAGCAAAGCCCGAAAGTGTAACATTGAAAATCGCTGTCGTGATGCCGTTCATCGGCTTAGTTATCACCACATCGTCGATATACAAGCCATGCGCCATTTTCGTGATATTATCCTCTCCATTGGTGCAAATCACCTCGCCCGATTTGGTCATCCACACATCGGTGTAGTCAATCATGCGGTTTTCATCAATATATCGGTCATACATCAACTCGCCAAAAGAGGACATCATGCTGATTCGACCCTCCTTAGTGCTTGCCAAAATAATGTCATCGTTGGCATCAACAGTCAAGTTGGAATACTCCGAAATCAAAGGCTTCACAAAAAGCTTCTTGCCTGCTTCGCTCACCTTAACGAGCGAACCTCGGCGTTTGTCTTCCTCATAAAGTGCCAAAACAACACCCCCAGTGGCAGGATTAGATGCCATAGCTGTAACTTTCCCAGCAAAAACAAGCTTGCTCGAAGAAGTACCATCGCTTCTCAATACACTGAAAACCGATTGCTTGCCCTGAGTGGCAGCCACCAATAAATCACCATTCTTACACGCCAACATATGGTCGAGACGGCTGTCGCTATGCTCGCCATCCACCACATTTTTCACAAACACCACATCGCCCTCAGGTCTGATTTTCACCACCGCACTGCCAAAAGCATTGCCATGCCCTGAAAGAATAATATAGCCATCTTTGAAAATACAGTTGCTAATCATGTAAGTAGGGTCTTCCAAGTTGGTGATGAATTGCGAGTTCCCCGAACGATTAAGGCTAATCACCGAGCAACCCCTTTCGCCATTGCCATTAAACACCGCCACCACGCGCGAGGTAGTCTCATTTTCTTTCACCCATGCGCAGTGGTCGCCCACCTCGCTGGTGTATTCAAAAAGCAATGTTCCTTCTTTGTCGAATCGAGCTAGATATCCAAAGTTTACTTTGTTGTATCCGATGTTCTGCTTCTTGCCCCAAAATAAATAGTCCTCATTGGAAAGCACCATCCCACCTGAGATCGTGGTGTTCTCATCGCCCATTTCAAACTCTTTTTCAATCGTGCCATCCACATTCAGCACCAGCGCACGCCCCGCAGCTCCCGATGATTTTTTACTCACCTTCACCTGAGCACTTCCAAGCACCAGCACCCGACTGTCGTCGATTGCTACCACTTCATTGACCTCGCTGAAATTCTGCCCGTTAAACTCTTTCGACAACACCAAGCCTCCCTCACGATCGAGCCACACACACACGCCAACTCCCGCTTTCTTTCCAATAGCCACCATGTCGCCAGTGTTGCTCATTTGTGCCACTTTTGAAATAGAACTCATCTGATAGGTGTTGTTGAACACCACTGGTAAATACTGCGCCTGCGCATTGAAATATGATGCAATGCTAAGCAGCAAAAAACACGCTATAAATAATCTTGATTTCATCTTTAATATCTGTTTAGTTTTTAACTTTCTTGATTATAATATCTACTTTTCTCGCCTTTTGATTTTTGGCTACCTCCTTCATGAATGCGTCTTCATTGTTTCGCAACTCTTCATCAAGAATAAAAAAGCTTTTTTGCTCTTCAGAAGAAGCTTCCTCTAGGAAAATACGCCCACGCCCCTCCACTGTCAAAGTGCTCAATTGCACTTGATCGAGGATGCAATCAGCCACCTCTTGAGCTCTTTTATGCGATAATTTCATATTGTATGACTGGCTCCCAAGCTTATCTGAAAATCCCGCCACAATTACCTCCGCTACATCATCAGCAGCTAGCGTTTCGAGCAAAGCATTTATTGCAGCATGATGCTCTTCTTGCAGCTCAAAGGAATCAAAATGAAAGTATAGGGTGGTGAGCAATTCGCCTTCAATAAAATCAGCATATTGCTTTGATTCAGCATCAGTAGAACCGTCGATCGGCGTAGATACAAATGAAACTTCATTCGAGATTTTGTTTTTGTTGAATCCTTCAATCACTCTGGTCATGCCATTGAGCGCATATTTCCGTTGTATCTCGCTGCTCACTTCGGCATCCGAAGAGGAATTTGTGGTGGCAATATTGGCTACCGCATAGATATCATCAGAAAAGTTTTTCCTTCGATCCGACACTAAATAGCCACGCCCTGAGTCATCCAATTTTAAGGCAAAATCATTGTAGGCACTGTTAATCGGGTGTGGATAGTGGTATAGCGTGCCATCAACAGCACCAGTAATATTATGAAAGTCTATCTCATAGACATCATATCCGCCATTTCCCACATGACCATTCGAGCTAAAACTGAGCTGCTTGCCCTTCACAATAGGGAAGATTTCATTGCCCTCAGTGTTGATTAGTCGCCCCAAGTTTTTCGGTGCCGACCATGTGTTTTCACCTTCTCGATAAGAAATGTATAAGTCCATGCCTCCAAATCCTCCTGAGCGGTTTGAGCTGAAAATAACACAACTCTCATCTTCCGAAAACATCGGATGAGCATAGGAGTAGCCATCTTTTTCAAACATGGGCTCAAACTTCGACCATCGGTCTTTCTTTACATCGAAATATGAGGTGTAGAGCTTCGTTTTTACCACATCGGCGTCGCCTTCATCGAGCGAAATCTTCGCTCTCTTGGCATATTCATTCACCGTAACGACAATTTGCTCTTTGGTTCGGCTGACTGCAATTGGTCCTTCCAAAAAGTTCTCAGGGATGAAGTTAAACACCTGCTTGTTTCTTAGCGAATCGGCAACAAACAAAAACCGACTATTGTGGAAGAACACCTTGTTGGGGTCTTTCATATGGCTATCGCTCAAAATGAAAAATGCATTCCCCTCATGTTCATCCGCAAAATACTCGGCTTTCTCGGTGTTGTTCTTCAATGGACGAAGCGCATATTCCTGCCCCCCCACATTGAAATAATATCTGTTTTGCGCTAGCGATTGCAGCGTGTTTTGAAAGCGTTGGTTTTCGCTGAATTGCTCGTCATAGGAAAAGTTCAGACAGATAATCTCAGCCTGCCTTTCCTTTCCACTTGTGCGGAGCATGTCGATGTAGTTACACACATCGTTGATTAATAAATCTTGAGGTCTGGTCTTATACAAGGCTTCATAATGCCTCATGGCATTGTCGTAGTCTTGGTTTAAGACATAAAGGCGGGCAACCTTTCTCGTGGTTTTCATCCACTGATCAGGATAGGATGCCAAGTCGGCAATTACCATTTCGTATTGCTCAAATGCCGCTTCATAGCCGCCCACAATGAAGTTTTTGTCGGCTCGTTTTTCAATGATCTTCGCATGCTTATTTATCCTTTCATCGCCTTTTGCACTAGCTGCCAGCGCATCGCTAATGCCGATGAAATTAAGACATAGCAGCAACATCAAAACGAAACCAGCATGCCGATTCCTTCGAATCAGCATTGGGGTTGTGTTGGATATTCTCATATGCTTCTTTTTTTAAGGTTAGTCAAGCCTTTGCTTTCTTCCATGACAGATGAATGCTTGCAGCTTGCTTCACTATAAGATTTGTAGTTATTTAATCAGTGCGTAAACCACCGAGATGCCAAACCGAGTTGGTCCGATCCAGTGGCTAGTGTCTTTTCTCATTGGATAATCAACCCACTGACCTCCCAATTGGTATTTTTCATACTGCATAAAAGCATAACCGAGACCAAGATTAAGGTCGAGCTTGATGCGGTTGGTCAGGTAGAATTTATATCCCACACTCAATCCTGAGGACACCCCCCAACCTTCGCGTCGGAAGTTTTTTTCCTCTTTTTGGGAGTCGGTCATTAAGCCGACATTGAAATCGCCCCACATGAGATATGGACCTAAATAAAATCCGTCATACATATCATTGTTATAATAGTATTTCGGATTGGTGTAGTAGCGCACTTCGGCACTTACTTGCAAACTGCGGAAGACCTCTTCGTTTTCCTTAAACAAGTAGGGCAGCCACATGATATCGCCACTAATTGAAATATTCTTACTCACCGTAGCCTCCGCACCAATATTGGGACAGCCAGCCAAAAGGAACGGGGCGTTCACCTTGATTGCCTGTGCATCAGCTTCGCGGGGTGTAAGCAAGATTGCGAATAGCAATATCGCTGATATTTTTATTAAACTTTTCATCTGTGTGTAATTTTGCAAAATCTGCTAGTCATTGACATTTGTGTTTTTGCTGTTTTTAATCACTCTCCGATGCCTTGCATCTTTTTCCTTGATTATTTTCATCCTTGCGGAACAATGAAACTTGTCCTTTTGCTAATTTCCAACTGGTTATCAATTTGGCTACATCGGCGTTACCTCACCTGTGTCAATATCTCCCCAGCCTTCAAGCGAAATACCACTAAAAAAGAAGCCATCGAAAATGATGGTCAGCGTGGTGTTGGATTCCAGCACAGCAGGAGTTGTTGTGCCGTCTTCATTTTCCATATTCAGCTGATCAGAAAAAGTGCCCATAGCGTTGCCTTCACTGTCTAAGAAATCAATCTTCACGTAAAGATTTTCCGCCGTTTCTTCCTCAAGTATCGAAGGGAAGTAGTGGTCGGAAAAACTAAAAACTGTATTTTGATCTAGTCGCTCGACCGATTTAAATACAGCTCTCCCATCAGAAGATATTTTGCCCTCGAAATTAACACGAGAGGAAAGCCCCCATGTGTAAACATCTAATCGGGTAATCTCCGCAGGGAGCCCTTTAAAGACATATTCAATAATTCCGGTGTGAGTTTGTTCCGACGATATATGAACCGTGTCGGGAGGAAGTTCGCGAGCCAAACCATAGGGAACAACATCAAACTCTTGGCTTATTACCTTTCGCAGCTGAGAAGCCGGTTTGTAGTTGTCATTTTGCAGTAGCTGAAGATTCACATATGATTCTTCGCGAGTGCCACCTCTCATCACCTGAAGCAGTGTGCTGTCGCCGTCGGCGCTCGGACGATAGGTGTTGGCAAAGCATGTTACGTTGTAGGAGCCGGGAGGAATGGTGTATCGAATAATTCCCTGCTCAATAAAAACTTCTTCATCGAATGGATAGTCCACCTCTCGATGCTTTAGAATAACCCCATCTGCATCATATAAGAATATGTGAAAATTGGTCAGACTCTTGTCTGCCAATTCAGGGACAAAAATGCGAAGATTGGTTTCGTCTTCAAAATAATCGTGGGTACAGGCACATAAGGAGGCGATAAGAATAGCAACACTTAGGGTATAAGCATATAATTTTCTCATATATTTGATTTTTTATTAGCTACTATTCAAAGTGCTTCTTGAAATAAAAAACGAAAGAGAAGTCGGCGCCTTAAACAAAGCACGCATATATACAATTCTTATTATCTCTAATTTCTATTGCAAATTGCGACGCCGACTTCTCTTTATATTAGTTGTTCTCTTGCACTGGGAAGATTACAGGTCTTGACTTACAGAAGTGATATTTCCCCAACCTATGAGATCCACTTCAATGTCTAGGTTACCATAATCGGAAACCTCATCTATATCTACCGTACCTGCCGTTTTTAGCGTTAAGTTTACTTCAATAATACTGTTTTCAGCAACCTCAGCAGTTACCTGACCTGACCAGTAAACTCGAACACCAGTTGGATCAGTTATCGCTCCTGCATCACCTGCCACATAGCCCGTCGGAGCGATACCAGAAATAACAACGTTGAATTTCTTTTCACTCTCACCTCCTACAACAGCAGATCCTCCGGGGAAGATTATATAGTCGCCCCAAAGGGTATAGTCACCAGATAACATGCCATTAGTACCTGCGTCAAAATATCCATCAGCAGAAGTAGGTTCTACACTACTAAAACCGCCATCAGCAAAAATGAGATTCGTTTTAGCAAGTCCAGCTTCGTAAGTAGATGGGTTGTATTCTGTATTGATATTTCGAATTCGAATATCACCAGTTGAGAAGTCCACCTCATCATTGCCATTATGAGATTGATCAATACGCACACGGAAAAGCGAGACGATACGAGTTAAGCTAAAAGCAGCGTTAGCACTAGCATCTGCAACTATAGTCGCTTCGGCAGTTGCCATAAAAATCTCAGCTGGAGATTGGTATGCTTCCGTGTTAGTATTTTCGGTTCCTACGAGGGCAAATCCTGTATGATTCACTAATTCAAGCGTAAGAGCGGAAATGTTTTTACCTTTAACAGCTTCTGTCCACTCGTTATCAGTGCCAACTCCTGTTCCAGCAGCACGAGCAATATTGGATTCATTGTAATTTGCGATCAGATACATTTTGTATGCACCTGCTTTCACGCCCGTAACCGTTTCACTATGCTGCGCCATGTCGTTGGTTGCAGGAGGGGCTAGCTGGCGAGCTTCCGTTACTACGCCACTTGCATCAGTAAAAAGAAGCATTAGATCTTTAATGTTGTTGCTCCAACTAGTGGTTGGCTTCATTGTTGAAGCTGAAGCTTTTGTTTGCGCAGTTTGCTCAAAAGCAAAACTTACTTTCACTTCACCGACTTCCTGATTTGGACCATCGGTTTCAGCATCTTTTGAGCAAGAGCCCAAAAAAGGCATTGTAAATACGGCAGCCATTACTGCCAAAATAAAACTCTTTTTCATCGTTTTTCTTTTTAAATGAATAAATAATTAATTACGTCTATACTTGCGTACATTTGTTTTCCTATCTAATTAACATTGACTTTGGCAAACCTTTTTGGCTCTTCGATGTTATTCTGCATAAGTTGAAATATGCTTGTTTTCATCAAAAAAACGACTGAAATTAATCCGCCGCTTGTCATTGTTTAATACGACAAACGTATAGCAAACATTTTTAATCGTCAATAAACTATATGACATTAAGACTGATTTTTTGATAGGCGGCTTGCTTTTTTAATGTAAAACGCACGTGTTTTCGGGGGTTTGCGCGCAGCGTGATTATTTGTTAAAGTTTTATAATCGCTTATTTCGTACAATTCTCGCTACTGCAAGAAAAAGCTCTCAACATTAACAAATACGCATAAATACGCACAAAGAATCAATGACAACCTTTTGTATGACACTCATGTCAAATAAAAAATTGACATTTGTCAGTAATTAAATTACTCGGCAGTAAAATTGCATGGTTATGACAAAAGAAGATTTGAAAAGAGCTATCGGAAAAAAGGTAGTCGAACTCCGCTCAGAGAGAGGATGGAGTCAAGCTGACTTAGCACGAGCTTGCGAGAAAGATCGGCAAGCGATTGAGAAAATTGAGAACGGCAAGGTGAATCCTACTGTCTTCTCTATCTGCGAGCTAGCAGAAGCTATGCACATTCCGCCAAAGACATTATTGGACTTCTATGTAGATTAGGTCGAACATGTGTGTTTAAAAAGCTGCATTGCCATCCTCGAAAATGAGACTTTGCGTGTCTAGGACGGGACTTCAATAGATTCGTTTTCAGAAAAGTAATCTATTGAAGTCCACTAAAAAAGTGTATTGTGCGATACGCAATGCGTTTTTTCACTCCCTCCCCTCCAGCAAATGCTTCAAGCTTGGGTCATTCTTAATCCTTTCCAATTCCACCTCCACCACTTGCTTGATTTCCGATTTAATCCGCTCATAGTTCAGCTTCACTTGCTCCTTTAGGGTGTCTTTGCCGTTGGAGTCGATAAAATCCGTAATCACAGGAATCTCTTTGTAGTTGCGAGTTTCTGCTGCCACTCGGGCGTTATCGACCACAATTTCGGCATGGAAAATCTTTTGCTCCATGCGCTCATCGAAATTATCCGCCACCGCTCCCACGAACATCCCTTGCGAGAGGTTCGAGATTTTCGAGGGCGGAATAAGGCTATCCATCTGCGTGGAGATGGAGGTCGTTTTGTCGCTTCGGGTGATGCTCATGGATTGGCGTTTCTGCAAGACCTTGCCGAAACGGTCGGATAGCGTTTTGGCGGTTTCGCCCACCACCTGTCCGCTGAAGATGTTCCCCACAGTGTTCATCACCACTGCCGCTTCCTTGTCGCCATAATCTCGTTTGAGCTGACTGAAATCTTGAAAACCCAAGCACACCGCCACTTTGTTGCTTCGAGCAGTTGCAATCAGATTGTCAAGCCCTTTGAAGTAGATGGTGGGCAGCTCATCAATCACCACCGAGCTTTTGAGTTGTCCTTTCTTGTTGATGAGCTTCACAATGCGACTATTATATAGCCCCAAAGCAGCCCCATAAATATTTTGACGGTCGGGATTATTGCCCACCACTAGCACTTTAGGGTCTTCGGGGTTGTTGATGTCGAGCGAAAAATCATCGCCACTCATCACCCAATAGAGTTGCGGTGAAATCATCCTCGAAAGCGGAATCTTGGCTGATGCTATTTGTCCTTGCAACTGGTCGGCAGCACCGCCGAGCCACGCATCCATGAAAGGTGAAAGGTAGTTTTCGAGTTCGGGATAAGAAGTCAGAATCGGGAAAATATCTTCATAGCGTTTATTGAGGAACTCAATGGCGTGGGGAAAGGTGCAGTATTTTCCATCGGCATAAATCCGCAGATACCATATGATGGAGGCAAAGAGGATGATGGGCGACTCGACAAAGAAATCGCCTTGTTTCTGCACCCATGTTGTATTGAGGTTGAG